>VGRF01000003.1 GCA_016875395.1 Deltaproteobacteria bacterium
AGCGCGATGATCGAGCGGCGCACCCACTTGTCGGCGAGCCGCGCGATGGGCAGCCCCAGCGTCGCGTAGAACACCGCGAACGCCGTGCCCGTGAGCAGGCCCATCACCGTGTCGCTGAGCGCGAGGTCCTGCTTGATCGAGTCGAGCAGGATCCCGAGGATCTGGCGGTCGATGAAGTTGAAGACGTAGGCGACGAACAGCAGCGCGAGGACGTAGTTCGAGTACGCGGGCGTGATGCCGTCGCCCGGGCGCTGCTCGCTCATGCGCGCGCTTACAGGCCGAGGTTGCGCTGGATGCGTGCGATCGGATCGCTCGTGTCGGGCACGAACGCGCGGCCCGAGAGCTGCTCGAACGACTCGATGTAACGGCGCGCGGCCTCGATGCGCACGTCGTCGGGCAGCGGCGGCGGCGGGCCCTCGCCCTTGTAGCCGCGCTCGTTCACGAACCAGCGCCGCACGTACTCCTTGTCGAGCGCCTTCGGGTCCGCGCCCTCGCGCATCGCCTGCTCGTACGTGTCGAGATACCAGTACCGCGACGAGTCGGGCGTGTGGATCTCGTCCGCGACCGTGAGCCGGCCCGTGTCGTCGAGGCCGAACTCGTACTTCGTGTCGACGAGGATCAGCCCGCGGCTCGCGGCCCACGCGCTGCCCGCGGCGAACAGCTTCAGCGCGAGCGCCTCGGCCTCGTCGTAGAGCGCGGCGCTCATCACGCCGCGGCGAATGATCTCGGCGCGCGAGGTGAGCTCGTCGTGCTCGCCTTTCTCCGCCTTCGTGGTGGGCGTGACGATCGCCTGCGGCAGCTTCTGGTGCTTCGTCATGCCCTCGGGCAAGCGATGCCCGCAGTACTCCCGCGCGCCCTTCGAGTACGCGGTCCAGATCGAGGTCGAAGTGACGCCGGTGAGGTACGCGCGCGTCACGAACTCGACGGGCTGGATCTTCACCTCGCGTACGATCGAGACCGAGGGATCGGGCACCGAAACGAGGTGGTTCGGCGCGATCTCGCGCGTCTTCTCGAACCAGAACGCGGCCATCTGGTTGAGCACCTGCCCCTTCAGCGGGATCGTGCCCACCACGACGTCGAAGCAGCTCACGCGGTCCGAGACCACGATCGTGCGCCGCTTCTCGTCGACGTAGCTGTCGCGCACCTTGCCCTCGATGCGCGTTCCCAGGCCACTGAAGTTCGTGCTGTCGAGTGTGCGCGAGCAGAGCTCGCGCAGAAGATCGGGACTGACCGGCATGCTCACCTCCCTACGCCGAAGTGGCGGCTAGGTACAAGCGCCCCACCGTCGGAGCAAGAGCGAATGCGCAAGGAATGCGCAGATTCGCGCCGAGGCCGCGGCCGAGGCGGAGAAGCGGGGACGCCCTCGAGCGTCGGTCGCTGACGGCCTCGCCCCGCCTCGGGCGCCTCAAGGGCGCGGGCGGTTCCTCCGCAACGAACGCGTTGGGGGTGCGCGTGAAGCCCGAGGGCAGCAGCGAAGCGACCTCGCCAGAGGCGGGCGAAGCGAAGTCGGGGATGCCGACGTTCGGCAGCGAGCTGCGCGCGCGCTTTCGCTACCGGCTGATCAAGCGCCTCGGCAAGGGCTCGTTCGGCTCGGTGTTCTTCGCGCGCTGCCTCGACCACGACCGCCGGCGCGACGACAGCCCGCCCGAGCGCGTCGCGGTGAAGATCCTCGGCGACTCGAAGGGCGCGTCCTCGGACCTCGCGCGCCGCGAGCTCTCGGCGTTGCTCGCGATCCAGCACGATCGCATCCCGCGCGTGTACGACTGGCGGCTCGACGCTTTGCCCGCGTTCGTGGTGATGGAGTACTTCCCGGAAGGCAGCCTGCGCGAGCACATGCCGCTCGCCGGCCCCGCGGAAGAGGATCAGGTGTGGCGCCTGCTCGGCGACCTGCTCTCCGCGCTCGATGTCGCGCACCGCGCCTCGCTGCTCCACCTCGACATCAAGCCCGCCAACGTGCTGCTCGACGGGCGCGGCGGCTACGTGCTCACCGATTTCGGCGTCTCGCAGGCGTCGCGCATCAGCCGCGGCCTACTTCCGTTCAGCGTGGGCACGCGCGGCTATCAGGCGCCCGAGCAGCGCGGCGAGCGTTTCGACCAGTACGACCTGCGCACCGACCTCTGGGGCCTCGGCGCCACCGCCTGGGCCTTCGCCGCGGGGCTCAACCTCGCCGAGCGCGAGGACTTGTTACGGACCGGCGGCGAAGACGCGATCTACGGATTGCCGCAGCTGAGCGAGCGCCGCCTCACCTGCTCGCCCGAGCTCGAAGACGTGATCATGAGCATGCTCTACCTCGATCCCACGCGGCGCCCGGGCAGCGTGGCCGAGGTGCTCGTGCGGGTGAACGCAGCCGTCGCGGGCTGGTCGTTCGAGTCGACCACGTTCGCCGCGAGCCGGCGCAACAACGTCGACGACACCGCGCTCACGCAGCTGATCGAGTCGCTCGTCGACCCACTGCTGATCGACCTTTGCAAGCGCCCCGCGCTGCGCTCGTACTTCGTGAAGTTCGAGGACGGCGAGCAGATGTGCGCCGAGGGCGAGCACAGCTACTACGCCTTCCTGCTGCTCAAGGGCCACGTCACGGTCTCGCGCGCAGGCCGCGAGCTCGCACGGGTCGAGCGCGAGGGCTCGTTCCTCGGCGAAGTCGCGACGCTCACCTCGATGCCGCGCACCGCGAGCATGCACGCCGCCGGGCCGGTGTGGGCGGTGGTGCTGAACGCCGCGGAGCTCGAGCGCTTCATCACCGCGAACCCCGCGATCGGTTTGCGCTTCATCCGCTCGCTCGCGCACCGGCTCGCGAAGATTCCGAGTCATGGGGGCGATAAGCGGAAGGAGTGGTAGGCGGGGCGTTTTGCGGTTTCGGGGCGCTCGCCGGCTTTCTTGTTTACTTCGCAAACCGCGTCGAAGACTCCGCGGTTTGCTGCGCGCTTCGCTTGCGGTCTCGGCCGACGTGCTGGGTCGTGGCGTTCGACTTCGCGGTTGTTCTGGCGTTGCCTCGGCGCGTCACGCTTTGGGGCTGGGCGTCGGCGGTCTCTCGTTCGGGGCTCGGTACGGTGTTGATTACTCCGGCGGGATCACTTCGCCGCGGAGCATGTCGGCGCTGGTTTCGCGGGCGCGGGTGAGGAGCGCCTTGCCGCTCTTCACGAGGACTTCGGCGGGGCGGGGTTTGCTGTTGTAGTTGCTCGACATCGCGAAGCCGTAGGCGCCGGCGCACTCGATGACGACCCAGTCGCCGACGCGCGCTTCGGGGAGGCGCTGCGTGCGGACGACGCCGCCTTCTTCCTGCGTGAAGATGTCGCCGCTCTCGCAGAGCGGGCCGCCGACGACGACGTCGCGCTCGGCGCGCGGCGTGGCATCGCTCGGTGCGAGCGACATCGGGTGATAGGAGCCGTACATCACCGGGCGCGCGAGCACGTTGAAGCCGGCGTCGAGCAAGACGAAGGTGCGCGACGCGATCTGCTTCACCGCGCGTACCTCGGCGACGAGGTAGCCCGCCTCGGCGACGATGTAGCGGCCCGGCTCGATCTCGAGCGAGATGCGGCAGCCGAGCTTCGACTCGACGCGTTTGCGCGCTGCGTCCCAGATGCGGAAGTAGCCGCCGATGTCGGGGCGCACGTCGCCCGCGCGATACGGGATCGGGAGCCCACCGCCGGCGCTCAGCGTGTGCAGCTGCGCGCCGACCACGCTCGCGAGCTGCTCTGCCGCGCCCGCGACGAGAGCGAGGTGCTCGAGGTCCGCGCCGCTGCCGATGTGCAGGTGCAGACCCGACACGCGCAAGTTGTTACGGGCCGCGATCTCGAGCGCGCGCGGCAGCTCCTCGTGCCAGATGCCGTGCTTCGAGTGCTCGCCGCCCGTGTTCGTCTTCTTGCTGTGCCCGTGCCCGAAGCCCGGGTTCACGCGCAGCGTCACCTCGCCGCCCGGAACGCGCTCCGCGTACTGGGCGAGCATGTCCGTCGAGCCGCAGTTCACCGCGATGCCGTACTCGGCGATCACGTCGAGCGACTCGCGGTCGAACACGTCGGCCGTGTAGACGATCGGCGCGGGATCGCCGGTCGCCGCGTAGCCCGCGGCCAGCGCGCGATGGATCTCGCCCGCGGAGACCGCGTCGACGAGCGCGCCGCCGCGCCGCACGAGATCGAGCACCGCGAGGTTCGAGTTCGCCTTCTGCGCGTAGCGCACGACGTCGAACGCGCGCAGCTCGGCGACGCGCGCCGCGATCGTGGCCGCGTCATAGACGTAAGTGGGGGTTCCGTGATCCCGCGCGATGTCCGCGACGGGCACGCCTGCAATCTCGTGTCGAATCAGGGGCCGCATGAGGCGCGCGACTGTAGGCGAGAAGCGCGCACCGGGGACGTACGTGCACCAAAGCGCGCACAGGGGACGTACGTGCACATCTCCGCGCACCGGGGACGTACGTGCACCAAAGCGCGCACTGGGGACGTACGTGCACACCGCGCCGCGTTGCGCGGGTCGCGCGCCGCGCGTTTACTCCGCGCGATGGACGACGCGAACCCGCCGAGCGAACGCTTCCAGGCCCTTGCCGCGAAGCTGCGCGCGAACGACGCGGTCGGGCTCGCGGAGGGCGCGCTCGCGCTCGCCGCCGAGTTCGCGCGGGTCGATCCCCCGAAGGCGTTCGCCGAGCTCGACCGCCTCGGCGACGACGCGAGAAAGCGCGTGCCCGCCGACGGCCCCGCCGGAACGCGGCTCGAGCTGCTGCTGCGCTTCCTGCAGCGCGACTGCGGCTACTTCGGTAACCGCGCCGAGTACGGCGACCCGCGCAACAGCGACCTCTCGCAGGTGATCGCGCGCCGCACCGGCATCCCGATCACGCTCGCGATCGTCGCGATCGAAGTCGGCGCGCGCTGCGGCGTCCCGCTGCAAGGCGTGCCCTTCCCGTCGCACTTCCTGGTTCGCACGCACGACGAGCCCCCGATCCTCGGCGACCCGTTCCACTTCAAGCTCGTCGGCGACATCGAAGCGACGGAGCGCCTGCAAGCCGCGCTCGGCGCGAAGACGAAGCTCGACCAGATCTTCCTGCGCCCCGCGAACACGCGCGCCACGCTCGTGCGCATGTGCTCGAACCTGAAGCACATCCACCTCGGCAAAGAGGAATGGCTGAAGGCGATCGGCCTGTGCGACCGCATCTTGTTATTGGCGCCCGAGATCGCGACGGAGCACCGCGACCGAGGCGCCCTCTACGCGCGCCTCGAGTGCTACGGCCCCGCGCTCGCGGACTTCGAGAAGTACCTCGCGCTCGAGCCGAAGGCGGAGGACGCGGACGCCGTGCGCGAGAGCATCGAAGCGTTGCGGCCGGTGGTGATGCGGATCAACTAGGTCGAGCGCGTCATTCCACTACGAGGAACGACGCTTCGAGGTCTCCCTCGAACGCCTCGATCTCGGCTCGTGCGCGCCGAATCAATCGCTCCGCTTCGCGCGTCGAGCAGTTCCCGCGCTTGATCCAAACGACCTTGGGCGGATGACCGAGCGTGAAGCTCAACTGGTGGAAGTCCGCATCCTTGGAAACGATGACGAGGTGGTTCGAGCGAGCGAACTCCCAGATCTCGATGTCACCGGAGCGCTCAAGCCCGATGTGGCGAACATGCATGGAGTCGGGAAACGCATCCGCGAGGCGCGCAACGAGGCGGTGCGACAGGTTGTGATCGATTAGCAGCTTCACTTCGCGGAGATCGAGACCAGCCGGCGCTCGCGATCGGCCGCGAAGGCGAGGCACGCGCGGATGTCATCAGCCGTCAGGTCCGGGAAGTCTTCGAGGATTTCCGCTTCGGTCATTCCCGACGCGAGATAATCGAGCACATCGTACACGGTAATGCGCATACCGCGGATGCACGGCTTCCCGCCGCGCTTGCCGGGCTCGATCGTAATGATGCGGCTGTAGTCCATCGATTCTCCTAGAACTCGGACTCGGGGATTCGCACTGTGTGCATGTTCCCGTGCTCGACCTTGTAGAGGGTAATCGTGAGGTCGCTGTAGCGAGTGCCATCGGCATCTTCGATTTGGACGATGTCGAACGAGTCTGACTTCGAGATCGCGCCGGAGTCGAGGTCGCGGTAACGGATGTCGTATCGGCCTCGGTCGATGCTTCGAATCTTGAGGCTGTCGCGTGCGCGAATGAACACCACTCGAACGGCAAGGGGTTCGCCTGCGTCGAGGCTCACGACCTTCAGGAGGACGTCGCTTTCGTTCCGAGTGTTGTCGATTGTGATGCTCGCGAGCCCGCTCGCGTTGAGCCGCTCGTACCCGGCGATGTAGCCGGATGAGTACGGCCAGGTTGCGCCATTCGGTGCATGATCCGGGCGAGTCCAAGCCAGGTCTGACCGCCAGGCAGACGCCACTTGCCCCATCGCTGGATCCAGTGGCGACGACGGGGATGCCGAGGGAGAAGGCGCCAGGACTCCGTCGCTCAGGTCGAGGTCCGGGAGGGCGATGGAGCCACGAGGCGCGGGCGCATGCTCGGAGTCGGAAGGCGTGTACTCCAGCGTCGTTGTAGGCGTAGTAACTGGGGGACCGGGCGCGGGAGGTTCGTAGTCGGCACTGAACAGCTCGACACCGCACCAGCCGACCAGAGCGACTGGAATGATCGGAGCTCGGCGCATTCCTTCGAGAAGGAAGGAGATGAAGCCCCACCAGGCAGTGTCGGCCATCGAAGTAGACTGGCGGGGGTCCGATGCGGAAGCGGACGGAGCCGAACTGAGGTCCTCCGGCGGCTCGCTGGCCTTCAGAGGACTGGGAACTCTGCCGGTAGCAGCAGCTGCTGCGAGGACGATCCGATATGCCTCGTTGATCTGCTTCGTCTTCTCTCCCGCGAGGTCTTGAAGCTCAACGCCGAGCGCAGCCACCTTGTCGGGGTGGTATTGGGGAACTCTCGCGAGGTAGGCCGCGCGTGCCACCTCCTTCGATGCGCCCGGCGCAATCCCGAGCACTCGTAGCGAGTCTTCGAGGGTCATTGCGCGACCGAAGTCATGGCAGTGTGCAGTCTCCGAGCGTGGCAGTCAGCTCGGACCCAACCAGCGATGCGCTGGTCAGCGAACCCTCGACCTGGACGGCTTCGCCGACCGCCAGGTCGGCGAGAACGGCTGCCTGAGGCAGCGGGAAATCGCAAACGACTGTCGCGTTGCAGCCCTCGTTCGGCCTGCAGTCGGCGGTTGCAAAAAGCCTCCATCCCGTGCGCTGGTATGTCCTGGCGAACGACGAATGCTCGCGCAACTCAGTGACGGACCGAACCTCGGCCGTCCACACGACGCGCAGTGGGTTGAGCGCATCCGCGATCGCTGCTCGCTGCAGGTCCGTCCCCTGTACCCACGCCGCATACAGATGCGCCACCGAGATCGGAGCATCTACGCCCGGCTCAAGTCCTTGCAGTCGCTGCTGTGCTTCGATCGCCCAGTTGGTGGCCATGAACTCGGCCTCGTGCTTGTCCCGCTCCTCTTGCTTCCGCTTCTCCTCTGCATCGCGCCGCGCCGCGATTGACCGTTCCGTTGCGGCAGCCTTCTCATGATCAGCGCAGGCCTTCCGCGCCTGTTCGAGGCGCTCCGTGTCGATTTGAAGCCACTTTGCCCGATAGGCTCGCACTGTCAGGCATTGCGCTTCGAGGCGCTCCGCAGCGACGCGCTTCATTCCTTCGGCTAAAGCCGGGTGTTGGGACTTCCATTCGACATCGTCAGGCAGGGCGTCCGCGCTGCCGGCCACGCCGCGCTCACCTCGAGACAAGAGGCTATTCACGGCCTCACTCGTATCCCGCCGCGGATCGAGGTAGAGCCCCATCACAGCGCCGATCACGGCGACCGCAACGAGCAGGGAAAGCAGTGAGACAGCGATCGGCGTCGCGTGCCGGCGGGGCCATTCTTGGAGGTGAATCCGCACCGCGCTCAGGTCAGCGGCCGTTAACCAACGCTCTGCCACTACTCGCCCAAGAGCAACGATTGCGGGGATTGCGATCAGAGCTTCGTCGAGTTCGCGTGCGATCCGAGTGTCCGATGCGATTGCTCCGAGGATGCCTGAGACCGCGATGAAGGGCGCCATCCACTCGACGGACATTGCTCGATGGCGTTCCGCATCCGCCCAGGCCGACCGTGCGACCCAGATGCCGTAGACGGATGTGGCTAGGACAGCGAGGCATGCGAACCCGATCTGAGGTTCGTCGAACAGCAACACGACTCCCGGGAGCACCGCAGCGGCGCTACCATCCAGTGCCGTTAGAACCAGACGCTTGGCAGGTCCCTGCATCGCCACCTTGGCACCATCCTATTTCAGAACGAGCCGCCGCGTTTAACTGCTGATCCTGCACTCTCCCTCGCATACCTCGCCCTTCGCGAACGTGTAGTCCCCGCGAACTGTCAGGCGCCTCGCTCGGATCAAGCTCGGCGGCCCGTGCGGCGTGCGCGCGTCGAGTTGGTCGACGCGCTTGAAGTACGTGGGATCCAGGTCGACCACGAGCTGATCGCCGGGTCCGCCCGGCGCGGGCAGGACGCGGTAGTCGTCGCTGAGGACGTAGGCGTCGCTGCGGATCGCGAGCAGGTCGCCGGTGCTCTTCACGGGCGCGAAGCGGTGCGCGGGCACTTGGATCGCGCGGGCGCCTTCGAAGCACGCGATCGCAGCGCCCATCGCGGTTTCGAGCTGGATCACTCTCGGCGAGGTCGCGTCGAGCGGATCGACGTTCTTCTCGTTGCGGATGAACGGGAGCGGCAGCACACCGCCGTTCTCGTCGAGCGCGCGCGCGAGGGCGCGCAGGTCGATCCACAGGTTGTTCGTGTTGAAGAACTTGTGGAGCGCGGTGTCCTGGAAGTTCGCGACCTCGTCGGCCGCACTCGGGCACTGCGCCGTCTCGCGCAGCGCGAGGCGACCGTTCTTCGTGCGCGCGAGGTGACCACCCTTTTTGTCCGCCTCGGCGCGGCGCTTCACTTCCATCGCGAACGGCGCGCCGCTCGACGCGAACCACCCTAACAAGCCGAGGTCGAGGGCCGCGCCGAGGTTGTCGCTGTTCGAGACGAACGCGTAGCGGAGGCCGCGCGCGAGCATGCGCTCCAGCGAGCCCGACGTGACGAGCGCGGTGTAGAGGTCGCCGTGGCCGGGCGGGCACCACTCGTGCTCGGGCTCTTGCTGCCACGACACGGGCGAGAGATCGCTCGCGAGCAGGCGCGGCACTTTGTGCTGCATGAAGTCGGGCGCGAGCGCGCCTGACAGCTGCCCGTGCTTCGCGAGTGCGGCGAGCGAGTCCGCCTGCGTGCGGAAGCTGTTCATCAGCACGAGCGGCACCGCGACGCGCGTGCGCTCCGCGAGCGCGCGGATCTGCAGCGCGATCACGTCGAGAAACGTGAGCCCGTTCTTCACGGGCAGGAGCGACTTCGCCTGCGTCATCCCCATCGTCGTGCCGAGGCCGCCGTTGAGCTTGATCACGACCGCGTGCGGCAGCGCGTCCTCGCCGGCCTTGCGCAGCGCGGGCGTCTCCTCGAACTGCGGCACGTCCGCGACGGCGTCGATGTCGCGCTTCGGGAGGGTTCCGTTGTCGCCGGCCAAGAGCGACTCGAAGTTGCGGCGGAACGCGCGGATCGCGAGGTCCGGCAGGCCCGCGGCGCGCATCTTCTGCTCGCTCGCTGCGAAATCTCTCATCACGCGAGATCGAGCGCGGTCTCGAAGAAGCCGCGCAGCACGGAGATCATCGGCTCGACGTCGGCGACCGCGGCCATCTCGCGGCACGAGTGCATCGAGAGCATCGGCGAGCCCACGTCGACGGTGCGGATGCCGGCGCGCGCGGCGCTGATCGGGCCAATCGTGGAGCCGCAGCCGAGATCGCTCCGCGCGACGAAGTGCTGAGGATCGATGCCGCGCGCGCGACAGAGCGCGGTGAAGTGCCCGAGCGTGACGGCGTCGCTCGCGTAGCTCTGGTTCGAGTTCACCTTGAGCACGGGCCCGCCGCCGAGCTTCGGGCGATGGCCCGGCTCGTGGCGATCCGAGTAATTCGGGTGCACTGCATGCGCCATGTCGGCGCTCACGAGCAGCGAGCGCGCCATCGCGCGCGCGAAGCCCTGCGGGCCGCCGCTCTTCGCGGCGCTCTCGATGCGCGCGAGCGTGTCCGCGAGGAGCCCGCTCTGCGCCCCCTGCGCGCTGCGCGAACCGACCTCTTCGTGGTCGTACAGCACGACGACACGGCTGAACGCCGGCAGCGGCGCGCGCTGCGCGCTTGTTAGGGCGGAGAGCGCCGCGTGACACGAGGCGAGGTTGTCGAGGCGCGGCGCGTGCAGGAACTCGCCGCGCGCGCCGGAGACGCAGCTCGACTGCGTGTCGTAGAGCATCAGGTCGAAGCCGTGGATCGCGCTCGCAGTGGCGTCGCCGTGCCCCTGCGCGCGCAACTCGGAGGCCACGAGCTCCGCGAGCGGCGGCGCGCCCTCGAGGCCGAGCACCGGCACGAGGTGCGTCTGCTCGTTCAGCTTCAGCCCCTCGGTCTTCGTCTCGCGCTGCAGATGGATCGCGAGATTCGGGATGCGCAGCAGCGGGCGCGCGAAGTCGACGGTCACGCTGCGCAGGCCGCTCGCCGTCGCGAGCACGACGCGGCCCGCGAGCGAGAGGTCGCGGTCGAGCCAGGTGTGCAGCAGCACCCCGCCGTACGGCTCGATCGCGAGCTGGCGCAGGCCGTGCGCGGTGATGTCGGGCGCGGGCTTCACGCGCAGATTCGGCGAGTCCGTGTGCGCGCCGATCGCGTGAAAGCCGGCGTCGGCAAGCGGCGCCTCGCCCACCTCGAACGCGAGCAGCGACGACTCGCTGCGCACGAGGTAGTGGCGCGCGCCGGGCGCGAGCGCCCACGCCTCGGTCTCCGCGACGCGCGTGAACCCCGCGCGCTCGAGCCTGCGACTCGCCTCCGCCACGGCGTGATAGGGCGTGGGCGATGCGTCGATGAAGCGGAGCAGGTCGCGCGCGGCGTCGGACATGGCTTCGCATCATACGTAAGGAAGCGCGCGGGCCTTGAGGCGGAGTTGCGGGCGAGGCCGGCGCCCTGAGGAGCGAGGGGCGCAGAACCGGGGACGTTCCGCAACGAAGTCAACGACGCGCTGCTTTACTTTCTTGCGGAACGTCCCCGCTGCCGCGCACGCTCGCGCCCGCGCGTGGTCGCTTCCGTCCGCTCGCGTCCACCTTGGAGGCTCGATGTCCGCAGCTCTTCCGCTCTCCGGCATCCGCGTCGTCGACTGCTCCGCGGTCGTGTCGGGGCCGCTCGCCACGACGATCCTCGCGGATCAAGGCGCCGAAGTGATCAAGGTCGAGCCGCTCGCGGGCGGCGACATTCTGCGCCACGTCGGCAGCAACCGCGCCGGCGTCTCGGGGATGTTTCACGTGGTGAACCGCGGCAAGCGCGGCGTCGCGCTGAACCTCGCCGATGCGCGCGGTCGCGACCTGCTCGTGAAGCTGGTGCAGCGCGCCGACGTGTTCGTGCAGAACTTCCGCCCTGGCGTGGTGGACCGCATGGGCATCGGCTGGGACGCGCTGCACGCGGCGAACCCGCGCCTCATCCACGTCTCGATCAGCGGCTTCGGCGCGAGCGGCCCGTACGCGAAGAAGCGCGTCTACGACAACGTGGTGCAGGCGTACTCCGGGCTCGCCTCGGTGCAGGGCGCCGCGGGCGACCCTTCGCTGCTGAAGCAGCTCGCCTGCGACAAGCTCACCTCCCTGACGGCCGCGCAGGCGATTTGCGCCGCCCTGATCGGGCGCGGGCGCGACGGCCAGGGCCGGCACGTCGAGCTGTCGATGCTCGACGCCGCGGTCGCCTTCCTTTGGCCCGACGCCGCCGCCGACGTGATGATGCTCGGCGACGGCGTGACGCGGCAGCCGCCGATCGGGAGCAATTATGGAATGCTGCGCGTGGCCGACGGCTTCGCCTCCCCCGGCGCGCTCAGCGACGCCGAGTTCCAGGGCCTGTGCCGCGCGCTCGGGCTCGACGAGGCCGCGAGCAACCCGCGCTTCGCGACGGTGGCGCTGCGCATGCAGCATCTCGCCGAGATCGGCGCGCTCTTTCAGCGCGACGTCCCGGCGGCCGCGGCGAAGCTCACGCGCGCGGAGATCGAGGCGCGCCTCGACGCGCACGACGTGCCCGTCGGCATCGTGCGCGAGCTCGCGGAGCTGCACGAGGACCCGCAGGTGCGCGCGAACGGCACGCTGTTCGAGCGCGAGCTGCAAGGCGGCACGCGCATCCGCGAGGTGCGCCCCGCAGCGCGCTTCGACGCGGCGCCACATGTGCCTGCCGCGCCGGCGCCGCGGCTCGGAGAGCACACGAGCGCGGTGCTCGCGGAGCTCGGGCTCGGGGCGAGCGAGCTCCGCGCGCTGCGCGAAGCGGGCGTGATCGGCGGCGCCTAACAACGGGGCTGCGCGCGGCTTGCGCGGGGGTTGCGGGCGCTCGCATTCGAGGAGCACGAGGCTCCGCCAGCCGCGGGGAGGCGTAGCCTCGCTCCCACCCGGAGCTCCGCGTGACGCGCTATCGCTCTCGCCCCTCGCTCGCGCTTCTGCTCGCACTCGCGTGTGCGGGAGCGGCGCACGCGCGCGCGAAGCTGCCCGCACAGCTCGAGCAGGACGCGCTCGCCGCGGGTCGCGTGCGCGTGATCGTGCAGCTCGCGCCGGCGGCGGCGCGCTGGCAGCGGCGCGCGCGCCAGGACGCCGCGCTCGCGCGCACGGCGGCACGCGCGAGCGACGTGCGCCGCTACACGCACTTCGACGCCGTCGCGCTCGAGGCGAGCGCCGCAGAGCTGCGCGCGCTGGCGGCTGCGCCCGAGGTGATCTCGCTGACGAGCGACGCCGCCCTCGCGGCTCCGACGCTCGACAGCACCGCGCCCGTGATCGGCGCGACCGCTGTGGTCGACGCAGGCTTCGCGGGCACGGGTGCGGCGATTGCGATCCTCGACACGGGCGTGGATCGCACGCACCCGTTCTTCGCAGGCCGCATCGTCGCGGAGGCGTGCTTCTCGGCGAACGGCGACTGCCCGAACGGGCAGACCACTCAGATCGGGCCAGGCGCCGGTGACGAGTGCGGCTTTGCGGGCAGCTGCTTTCACGGCACGCACGTGGCGGGCATCGCCGCCGGTGAGCACGCGATTTATCAGGGCGTCGCGCCCGGCGCGCAGCTCGTCTCGATCCGCATCTTCTCGCGCTTCACGGGCACCGACTGCGCGGGCACCGGCTACGACCCGTGCGCGCTGGCGTGGCCGAGCGACATCCTCGTCGGCCTCGATCACGTGCTCACGCTGCGCGCTTCGCTGCCGCTCGTCGCGGCGAACATGAGCTTCGGCAGCGGGCGCTTCACGTCGCGATCGAGCTGTGAGTCCGCGAACCCCGCGACCAAGGCCGCGCTGCTCGCGCTCGCCGCCGCGGGCGTCGCGCCCGTCGCGGCGTCCGGCAACGACAGCTTCACGGCCGCACTGAACGCGCCCGCGTGCATCGACGCCGCGATCGCCGTCGGCGCGACGCACGACGACGATGCGATCTGGGCGAAGTCCAACGCGAGAGCGCAGCTCGACTTCCTCGCGCCGGGCGTGACCGTGCGCTCCGCCGCGCCCGGCGGTGGCCAGAGCTACTCGACAGGGACTTCGATGGCGACGCCTCAGGTCTCGGGCGCGCTCGCCGTGCTGCGGCAGGCAGCGCCGAACGCGCCGCTCGCGACACTCGTCTCGGCCCTGCAGAGCACGGGGCGTCCGCTCGTCGACACGCGGGCTGGCGCAAACAACCTCGTGCGCCCGCGCATCCAGGTCGACGCGGCGGTGAAGAGCCTCGCGCCGGCCGCTTGCTACGACGCGCTCGACAACGACGCGGACGGCCGTGCGGACTATCCCGCCGACCTCGGCTGTGCGAACGGCCTCGACGCCTCCGAGGAGTACGCCGCGACCGGCTGCGGCATCGGCCCCGAGCTCGCGCTCGCGCTGCCGCTCCTCGCCGCGCTGCGACGCAGACGGCGCTGACCCTCGCGACGCGGAACCCGCGGCGGCGAGCGGGGTTCCCAGCGCGTGGAGGAATCGCCATGCGCAACCGCATCGCCGCGTCGTTCGCCTTCGCCCTGCTCGCCGCCGCGAGTGCATCCGCCGATCCGCATCACCCGGGTCGCGATCGAGAGGGCCTCTTCTTCGAGCGCTTCATCCCCACGCAAGGCCGCCTCGGCGTGCAGCTGCAGGACATGACGCCCGAGCTGCGCGAGTTCATGCGCGCGCCCGAGGATCGCGGCGTGCTCGTGGTGCGCGTGACCGAGGACAGCGCGGCGGAGAAGGCCGGCGTGCGCGTGGGAGACGTGATCGTCGCGATCGGAGGCGAGCCGGTGCGCGCGACGCGCGACGTGATCCGGCAGGTGATGGGCGCGGAGAAGGACAGCGAGCTGGCGCTCGAGGTCGTGCGCGAGGGCAAGCCCGCGAAGCTCGCGGCGACGCTCAGCGGCGAGCCGCTCGTACCGCCGCGCGCGATGGGCTGGATGGAGCGCGATCTCCCCGAGCTGCGCGAGCGCCTCGAACAGCGCATGGGCGAGCTCGAGCGGCGGCTCGAAGAGCTCGAGCAGCGGCTGAAGGCCGGCGCGGCAGACGACGAGCTCGACACGTAGGCGGAGCGACATCGCGGCGCCGCTCCTGGGGTCTGACGCAAGCGCGACACCGTGAGCGCGCTGCGCAGCTCGCTGTGCTTTCATCGCGTGGGGAGCACGCGCATGGGAAAGCAGCACGCTGCAGTCGTCGGCATCGCCGAGTGGAAGCCGGAGCGCGTGTGGTCGCGCCCGATGTTCTCGCTCGAGGCGTGCGCGGAGCTCGCGGCGCTCGCGCTCGCCGATGCGGGCATCGAGAAGCGCGAGGTGGACGGTCTGTGCCTCGGCGCGATCTACGAGTCGCCGCTGTTCGGGCCGAGCGCGGCGGCGGAGTATCTCGGGGTGCGCGCGAACTTCGCGGAGGTGGTGGACCTCGGCGGCGCGACGCCGGCGGGCATGCTGTGGCGCGCGGCGGCCGCGATCGAAGTGGGCGCGTGCGAGACGGTGCTCGTGATCTGCCCGAGCGTGATGCCGCCGCGACCCGATGGAGCCGCGCGCGGCAAGATGGATTTTCCCATCTACCTCGGCGGCGACGCGTGGGGCTCACCGCAGGGTGCGTTCGAGATTCCCGCGGGCCTCGTCGCGGCGGTGCCGAGCTACGCGATGGTCGCGCAGCGCTACATGGCGCGTTACGGCCTGCGCGAGGAGACGCTCGCGAAGATCGCGGCCGACGAGCGTTACAACGCGCAGTTCAACCCCGACGCGATGTTCTACGGCAAGCCGATCACGGTGGAAGACGTGATGCAGTCGCGGATGATCTGTGATCCGCTGAAGCTGCTCGAGATCGTGATGCCGTGCTTCGGCGGCGGCGCGCTCGTCCTGACGACTGCCGAGCGAGCGAAGCGCACGAAACACCGGCCGGTGTTCGTCGCCGGATTCGGCGAGCACCTCACGCACAAGTCGATCACCTACGCGCCCGACCTGCTCGACAACCCGATTCACGTCGCGGCCGAGCGCGCGTTCCGCATGGCGGGCGTGGCGCGCAGCGCGGTCGACATCGTGCAGCCCTACGACTGCTTCACGATCACCGTGCTCGTGACGCTCGAGAACGCGGGCTTCTGCGGCAAGGGCGAAGGCGAACGCTTCGTGACGGAGCGCTCGCTGCGCTGGGACGGCGACTTCCCGCTCAACACACACGGCGGTCAGCTCGGCTGCGGTCAGCCCGGCATGGCCGGCGGCCTCGGCCACCTCACCGAATCCGTGCGCCAAGTGCAGGGCCGCGCCGGCGCGCGCCAGCTCAAGAAGTGCGACGTCGCGTACGCGAACGGCACCGGCGGCATGATGGCCGAGCAAGTCGCGCTGATCTTCCAGGGAGCATGAGCGATGCCGACGCAACTCCTCGACGCCCGGCAAGCGGCCCAACGACGCGCAAGCGTCGCAGGCCGCGCGCAGCGAGGCGGGCTCCCTCCTACACAGCCAGTCAGCCGCAACCAAACAGCCGAGCGGAGCTCGTAAGAAATGGGAACGAGGCATGACGCGAGCGGTCGCCCGCTGCCGCTCGTCAATCCCACCACGCGCCCGCACTTCGATGCGGCGCGCGAGCGGCGCTTCGCGATGCAGCGCTGCCCGCGCGACGGCTTCTTCTTCTACCCGCGCAGCCACTGCCCCACGTGCCTCGGCACGGACTGGACGTGGCAGACCGCGAGCGGCCGCGGCTCGCTGCACTCGTTCACGATCGACCGCACCGGCATGGTGCCCGCGCTCGCGAAGCTCGCGCCATACGTCGTCGCGATCGTCGACCTCGACGAAGGTCCGCGCTGTGTCGCACGCCTCGTCGACTGCGACCTCGCGAAGGTGCGCGTGGGCATGCGACTCGAAGCGGCGTACGAGGACGTCGAGGGCGGGACGGTGGTGAACTTCCGGCCGGCGTGATGCCGCGCCTATGCCATCGCCTTCTGCGCCTCGAGGTCGCGACCCAGCGTGCGCGACGCGTACCAGTAGTGGATCGCGCTCCAGCCGGCGCCGACCGCGATCGTCGAGAGCAGCGCCCAGCGCACGGACTCGATGCCGTAGGCGGGCTTCAGCATGTCCGAGAGCCAGCCCACGAACTGCGGGCCGAGGCCGAGGCCAATCAGGTTGAGCACGAGCAGCATGATCGCGGCGGCTTGCGCGCGCATGCGCACCGGCACGATCGCCTGCGTCATCGCGAAGGTGGGGCCGAGGTAGAGGCCGCTCGCGACGGACGAGAAGAGCGAGATGAGCAGCGCGAGCTCGGGACTCGGCGCGAGGTAGACCGCGAACACGACCGGCACCGTGAGCACGCTGCCGATGCCCGGTACGAGCGGGTAGGAGCGCACGTCCCTCGCGCCGTAGCGGTCGCCGAGCCAGCCGCCGAGGTAGGTGCCGAGCACGCCGGTCGTTAGGCCGATCGCGGAGGCGTAGTAGCCGTACTGCAGCGGCTCCATCTGGTGGCTGCGCTCGAAGAAGACGGGGCTGAAGCTCGCGGCGCCATAGCCGTAGAACGCGTGCAGCGCGCCTGCGAATGCGAGGTGCCAGAACGACGGGAGCTGCGAGAGGAAGCGGAACACGACCGTCAGCGATTCTTGGGGTCCTTGCTTGCGCGCGCTCGCGCCGCCTTCCCAGTAGCCGCGCGTCGGCTCGGGCAGCGTGAGCAGCACGATCACCGAGAGCACGATCCCTGGGAGGCCGACGACGAGCAGCGCCTCCCGCCAGCCGGCGAACTCGCGGACGACGCTGCCGATCAGCACGCCGAGCGCGCCGCCGATCGGGATGCCGAAGGCGTAGGTCGCGAGGGCGCGCGCGCGGCGCGACGGCTCGTTCATGTCCGAGACGATCGAGTGCGCGGGCGGACTGCAGCCCGCTTCGCCGACGCCGACCATCACGCGCGCGATCGCGAGGCTGATGAAGCCCGTCGCAACCGCCTGAAGCGCCGTGAAGAGGCTCCAGAACGCGAGCGCCGCGGCGATGATGCGCTTGCGCGGCACACGATCGGCGACCCAGGCGATCGGCACGCCGAGGATCGCGTAGAAAATCCCGAACGCGGTGCCGCCGAAGAAGCCGAGCTGCGTGTCGGTGAGGTCGAACTCCTCGGAGATCGGCTGCAAGAGCACGTTCACGATGTTGCGATCGATGAACGCGAACGTGTAGACGACGATCAGCAGCGCCACGGAGTAGTTCGTGCGGGCGCGGGAGAACTCGGGCTGCGTCGGGATGGCGGGCGCGGGCGCAGTCATGGAGGGCGGACGGTCGACCAGCTCGGGCGAGCCGGTCAAGAGGGGCGGCGCGAATTCTGAAGGGCTCGGCGAGCGAGCCTAATCAGTGGCGCGAGCGTTCACGGTTGGCGCCGCCGGATCGCGACGCCGACGACGCTCGCGCCGAGCAGGAACAACGCGAGCGCCTCTGGCTCGGGGATTGCGGGGATGGATGCCTGAGCCGGCGGGCTCGCGAGCGCCGCGCTCGCCGAAGTGAACACCGCCAGCGCCGCCCACCCGAGCCACCGCATCGCCCGCTCCTGCCCCCGCGCGAACCCTACGCGCGCGCGCTCGGCAATCGATGAAGAACCCGTGAATGCCGCCGCTTCGAGGGCTCGCTTCCGCTGTGGCCTCATTCACACCCCGAGCTCCGCCGCTGTTGGAGTAGGCTCGTTTCGGGGCGCATTCGGAGGAACCGCAATGGGCGTTCACCACTTGGCGTTCGCGACCAAGGACGTCGAGGCCAACCACCGCTTCTACACGGAGGCGATGGGCTTCGAGCTGGTGAAGGTGGAAGTCGCGCAGATGGGCAAGGGCTGGGCGAAGCATCTCTTCTACTCGACGGGCTCTGCGCGAGACCAAATGATCGCGTTCTGGGACCTCCACGATCCGTCGCTCGGTGACTGGAGCGCCGACATCTCGCGCGGCCAGGGCTTGCCGCCCGGCGTGAACCACCTCGCCTTCTCCGCCGACGGCCTCGACGACCTCGCGCGCCGCAAGGAGCGCTGGCTGGCGCACGGCTGCGACGTGATGGAGATCGATCACGACTGGTGCGTGTCCGTGTACACGAACGACCCGAACGGGATCATGGTCGAGTTCTGCACCCTCGTGCGCGACTTCACCGCCGCCGATCGCGCCGAGGCTGAAGCGCTGCTGCGAGACCCGGCGCCGACACTGCGCCGCGACCCGAAGTCGATCCAGTTCGTTCGCGCGAAGGACTGGGCGGCCAAGCGCAGCGCGGCGTAGCGCGACGAACCGCGGGGGCACGCTCGAACCTGCGGTGCGGTTACGCCGGCGATGTCGCGATCAGCGCGGCGCGCTCGAGGCCCGCGTTGCGATGCGGGAGGCCCGCCTGGTAGTCGGCGGCCGTGAGCATGTCGAGCATGCCGCTGCGCTCGCGGTAGTGGACGAGCAGCAGCTCGTGCCACGGCCCGGCGAGCGCGTGGCCCGCATCGCCCACCGCGAGGCCGATCGGCTCGCCGAGGAACACGGGCCCGCGTCCGCGGCGCAGCACGAATGGCAGCGTGTTCGCGCCGTAGCGCGCGTAGGCCGCCTTGCCGCTCACGCTCGCGTCGCCACGCGCCTCTGCGGGATTCGCGTAGCTCGCGCGCTCGCGGTGGCGATTCAGATTGAGCATGACGAGCGGCGCACTCGGCTGCGCGGAGAGGAACGCCTCGAGCTCGCGATGCGGCGGCTCGATTGCGGCGTCGCCTTGCGGCGCGTCCGTGAGCGGTCGCTTCTGCGCGCCCTCGCCTCGCCCGCGGATGCGCGCCGCGAGCCGCATCGCCGCAAGCGCGAGCGCCGGCGCGCGGCGCGGTCGCACGACGAGCGTGACCGCCTCGGCGAGCGCGTCCTTCGCGTGCGGGTTCTCGAGGCGCAGCGACTCCGCGGCGAGCTCACGCGAAGGGAACTCGTCGATCGCGATGAAGTCGAAGCGCGACGCCGTTCCCACGAGCACCGCTTCGACGCGCCCGAAGTACGCGCGCGCGCCCATGCTCGCCTTCGCGGCCCCGTCGTGCGCCGCGAGGAACGCCGGCCACGCCGCTGCATCGCGCACCGCGAACAGCGACACGAGCGCCAGCCGCTCGGTGGGGTCGCCCGTCTTCAGCGCTTCGAGCTGGTCCTCGGTTCGTGAAACGGCCATCGCGCTCCCCTTTCGCACGTCGGCGATCGCGGCGAAAGGTCAGCGCGTGTTCCCCGGAACCTCGCGCCCATCGAGCCACGCGCCCCAAATCTCGTTCACGCGCTCCGGCGCCTCTTGCTGCACCCAGTGCGAGACCTGCGGCAGGTAGCGCAGCGTCAGGTCCTTCACGTGGCGCTCGGTGCCGTACGTGAGCTCCTTGCCGAGCGCGCTGTCTTCCTCGCCCCACACCATCAGCGTCGGCGTCTCGATGACGGGCGTCGCGACTTCGGCGCCGAAGCTGCGGCCCGCGGCGCGGTACCAGTTGATCATCGCGGTCGCGCCGCCCGGGCGGAGCGCGTTCGCGCGGTAGACGTCGATCACGTCGTCGGGAAGGCGCGACTTGTCGATCGCCATGCCCCGAAACGCCCGCTCGATCATCGCGGCGTTGCGGCGCCGCACCATGTACTCGGGCAACCACGGCAGCTGGAAGAACGCGACGTACCACGAGCGGCGGCGCTGCGTCTTGTTGTTACGGATCTGCTCGCGAAAGATCGCGGGGTGCGGGACGTTGAAGATCGCGAGCCGCTCGAGCGGCCGCGCGCGACGCATCGCGAACTCCCACGCCACGATCGCGCCCCAATCGTGCCCGGCGAGGTGCACGCTCTCTGCGCCGGACGCGTCGATCAAGTTCGCGACGTCGCTGACGAGCTCGTCGACGCGGTAGCTCGCGACGCCGCGCGGCATCGGGGAGTTGCCGTAGCCGCGCTGGTTCGGCGCCCACACGCGGTAGCCGCGCTCGGCGAGAAACTGCAGCTGGTGCCGCCACGAGAACGCGCACTCGGGAAAGCCGTGCAGGAGCAGCGCGAGCTTCTTGCTCGCGGGATCCCCGGCCGTCGCGACCTCGAAGCGCAGCGCACCGGCTTGGATCCACTCGTAGTGAAGCGTGTCGGCCATCGCAGTCTCCGTGAAGGTGTGTGTCGCTGAGCGACGCGGCGCGCCGGGCTCGCGCGTCAGCGTGCGACTCCCAATCCGTCTCGCCGCACGCTTTGCTCGCTCATGCCCGCGGCACGTCGCCGATCAGCGCCACGCGCTCCATGCGGCGGTACTCGCTGCGCGCGTCGGCGACGACGCGGTGCTGCGTACAGCGGTTGTCCCACATCGCGAGCGAGCCCGCGCGCCAGCGGAAGCGGCACTGGATGTCGGGCTCGGCGATGCGCGCGAACAACAAGCGCAGCAGCGCGTCGCTCTCGTCGCGCTTCAGGCCCACGACGTGGCGCGTGAAGCCCGAGTTCACGAACAGCGCCTTGCGCCCCGTCTCGGGGTGACGGCGCACGACGGGGTGCGTCGCCGACTCGATCGCGACGCCGCGCTCCTTCGCCGTCACGCCGTGATGCGCCGGGTCGTGATACGCCTCGAGGCCATCGAGGAAGCGCTGCAGCTTGTCCGAGAGGCCGTCGTACGCGAGGTACATGCTCGCCCACAGCGTGTCGCCGCCGGTCTCGGGCACGGCGACGGCGCGCAGGATCGAGCCCTTCGGCGGCGCGTGCTCGAACGTCACGTCGCTGTGCCAGCGGTCCGCGAGAAACGGCCGCTTCGCGTCGCTCTCGAGCACGATGATCTCGGGGTGCCCCTCGTCCTTCAGCTGCTGCAGCACGGGATGCACGTGCAGCTCGCCGAAGTTGCGCGCGAAGGCTTTGTGCTGCTCGCGCGTCAGCTCCTGATCGCGGAAGAACAGCACCTGATGGCGCAGCCAAGCCTCGTTCAGCTCTTTCGTCGTGACAGGATCGAGCGGCGCGCGCAGGTCGATGCCGCCGACCTCGGCGCCGATCGCGGCGGTGAGCGGCGTGAACGTGAGCGGCATACGCACCTCGGGGTGTCGGGCGGCGCAGCATACGCCGCGCGCCCCTTGCCGCGCGCTCTCGCGCTGGGTGACGCTCGCGCGATGGCGCTGCACGAGGACCCCGCGAGATTCGTCGACCTCGCGCGATACCCCGTGATCGAACTCGATTCCCCCGCCGGCCGCGCGCTCGTTGCCAAGTGCCGCGCGCAGCTCGCGGATGACGGCGCTTGCGAGCTGCCCGGCTTCCTGCGCCGCGACGCGCTCGCGCGCATGCAGCGCGAAGCGGGCGAGATCGCGCCGCGCGCGCACTATCAGCGCGGCGCGGCGACGCCGTACCTCGAGCTGCCCGCCGAGCACTGGCCGGCGGATCACCCGCGCAAGCGCTGGAACCCGTTTCGCGTCGGCGCCGTCGCCTACGACCTGATCCCGCGCGAGCACGCGCTGCGACAGCTCTATGAATGGGACGGGCTCACGCGCTTCCTCGCCGCCTGCCTCGGCGAAGCGAGGCTGCACTTCTACGCAGACCCGCTCGGCGCGCTCAACGTCGCGGTGATGGGCGACGGCGACGAGCTCGAGTGGCACTTCGATCAGACCGACTTCGTCGTCTCGCTCGCGCTCGTGCCCGCGGAGGAAGGCGGAGACTTCCTGTACGCGCCGCGCGTGCGCAACGACGCGGACGAGTGTTATGGCGACGTGGGCGCGGTCCTCGACGGCGCGTCGCAGCGCGTGCGCCGCGTGCCGATGGAGCCCGGCACGCTGCTGCTCTTCCAGGGGCGCCACTCGCTCCACTGCGTCTCGAAGATCCGCGGCGCGCGCGACCGGCTGGTCGCGCTGCTCAGCTACGACCGCAAGCCCGGCACCTGCGCGAGCCCTCTCTTGCAGCAGGGCCGCTACGGCCGCGTCGTTCGCCCCGAGAACGAGCGCACCACCCCCTAACAAGCAGCCAGGAGACCTCGGATGAAGTGGAAGATTGGCGACGTCACGATCACGAAGATCACCGAGGTCGAGGTCGCCGGGAAAGCGACCTGGATCCTGCCCGACCTCACCGCCGAGAACCTCGCGCGGCCCGAGCTGGAGTGGTGCAAGCCGCACTTCGCGACCGACGCCGGCGAGGTCGTCATGAGCATCCACGCGCTGCTGATCGAGTCGCAGGGCAAGCGCATCATCGTCGACACGTGCGTCGGCAACGACAAGAACCTGAACGTGCCCAACTGGAACAAGCGCCAAGGCCCATTCCTGAAGGACCTCGCCGCGGCCGGCTTCCCCGCGGACTCGATCGACACCGTGCTCTGCACGCATCTCCACGTCGACCACGTCGGCTGGAACACCTCGCTCGAGAACGGGAAGTGGGTGCCCACGTTCAAGAACGCGCGGTACTTGTGGAACCGTGCCGAGTACGAGCACTGGTCGAAGACCGAGCAGTCGCAGTACGGCAGCGTGGTGCAGGAGTCGGTGCTGCCGGTGTACGAGGCGGGCAAGGTCGACCTCGTGACGCCGAATCACGTCGTGACGAACGAGGTGAAGCTCGAGCAGACGCTCGGGCACACGCCCGGCCACGTGAGCGTGCACGTCACCTCGCGCGGCGAGGAGGCGGTGATCACGGGCGACCTGATGCATCACCCCGCGCAGTGCTCGCACCCGGAGTGGCGCAGCAGCGCGGACAGCGACGGCGACGCCGCAGAGAGAACGCGCCACGACTTCCTCGCGCGCTACGCGGATCGCCCCGTGCTGATCATCGGCACGCACTTCGCGACGCCGACCGCGGGCAAGATCGTGCGCGACGGCGGCGCCTATCGATTCGCAGTCTGAGCGCGCGATGAGCGCGACCGCAGCGGAGGCCATGACAGCTGAGCCCAGCGCCCCTGCGCTGCCGCTGCGCCTCAGGTACAAGCTCCGGCACTCACGCCTGGAAGCGCAGCGGAACGCTTAGGGTGCAGCCCGCGCAGACGAGCTACGCCGCGCGCTTCGCGTACGGCATCGGCGGGACCGCGACGTCGGTGAAGGACGCCGCGGTCGTGCACTTCCTGCTGCTCTTCTACACGCAGGTCGCAGGCTTGCCGGGCGCGCTGTTCGGCATCGCGTCGATGGTCGCGCAGGTGGCCGACGCGCTGATCGATCCGGTGATCGGGACCTGGTCCGACAACACGCGCTCGCGCCTCGGTCGCCGACACCCATTCATGCTCGCCGCCGCGGTGCCCTACGCCGCCGCGTTCTACCTGCTGTTCAACCCGCCCGCGGGCCTCTCACAGACTGCGCTCTTCGCGTGGGCCATGGCCTCCATGGTGTTGGTGCGCGCACTGCTCGCGTTCTTCGCGATTCCGCACACCGCGCTCGGCGCGGAGCTCTCGACCGATTACGCCGAGCGCACGCAGATCGCGGGCGACCGCAACGTGCTCGCGTGGCTCGGCGGAATCTTGCTGCCCACCGCCGCCTACCAGCTCATCTTCACTTCGAGCGCGGGCAACGACGGCCGGCTCGTCGAGAGCAACTACGCGATCTATGCGGCGCTCTCCGCGGCCGTGATCGTGACGGTCGCGTTCACCTCTGCGCTCGGCACGCGCGCCGCGATCCCGCGGCTGCCGGTGCCGCGCGAGCAGCGCAGGCTCACGTTGCTCGACCCGTTCCGCGACGTCGCATTCGCGCTCCGCAACCACAACTTCCGCCGCGTGTTCGGCGCGCTCCTCATCGCCGGCGGCGTCACCGGCGTCTCGACCATGTTCACCGCGCTCACCTGGCTCTACTTCTGGGAGTTCACCACCGCCCAGACCTCGATCATCACGCTCACGTCGATCGCGCCGACCCTCGTGGCGTTCCTCGTGACCGGCCCGCTCAGCCAGCGCTTCGAGAAGAAGACCCTCTACTTCGCGACGATGCTCGTGCTGATCGCAAACTCGCTCTGGTTCCCGAGCGCGCGCCTGCTCGGGCTGCTCCCGGCGAACGGCACCGACGCGATCTTCTGGATCGCGCTCGCCACGAACTTTCTGACCGTGCTCGTGCTCGTCCTCAACGGCAGCGTGTGGCCGTCGATCATCGCCGACATCGCCGACGAGTACGAAGTGCAGCACGGTGAACGTAAGGACGGCGTGTTCTTCGCGGCGCTCGCGTTCGGCCTCAAGGTTCCGCAGGGCCTCGGCAACGTACTCGGCGGCCTCTTGATCGCGTGGGTCGGCGTGCTGCCGGGCATGAAGCCGGGCGCGGTCGCCGACGACGTGCTCATGCGGCTCGGCCTCGTGGCCGGGCCATTCGTCGCGCTCAGCTTGATCCTGCCGCTCTTCGCGATGGCGCGTTACGACATCTCGCGCGCGCGCCACGGCGCGCTGCGCAGTGAGATCGAGGCGAGGGCTCAGGCCTGAGCGTTCGCGAGATCCCGCACGCCGCTGAGCGCGATCGCATGCGCCGGCTCGTCGCCGAGCGCGGGGAGCGCGAGCTTCACGCCGCGCGGCGTCGCCTCCAGCGCGAGCGCGCCGCCGCCCACGAGCCGCGCCGCCTCCGCGCTCACGCCTAACAGCTCGGCGCTCGCGCCGGGTGCGCCGATCAGCCACGCGTAGACCGTGTCTCCGCGCGCGGTGAAGCGCACGCCGAGGCCCTCTGCGGTCTTGCCTTCCGCGCGCTTCCACGGCTTCGTCGCGTAGAGCGCCTCGCCGTTTCGCCGCGTGAAGCTGCCGAGCCAGCGCAGGCGAGCGAGCTGCTCGCCGGGAATCTGCGCGTCTTCACCCCGCGGCCCCACGTTCAGCAACAAGTTCCCGTTCTTCGAGGCGATGTCGACGAGCGAGTGAATCAGCGCCTCGCGCGAGAGGAAGTCCTCGGGGCGCGAGGCGCGGTTGAAGCCGAAGCTCTTGTCCATCCCGCGCACGCTCTCCCACTTCTCGGGGCGCACGTCGGCGAAGCTCGTGTACTCGGGCGTGCGCGTGTCGCAGTGCACGCCGGGCGGCGGCGTGAGCGCCGCGCGCGCTCTCAGCACGGCGGCCTTCACGCGCGCGTTGAAGCGATTGCGCACGAACGGAATTCGCATCAGCCGCCCCATCGGGTAGACGGGCGACCAGCGATCGTTCACGAGGCCTTCGGGGATCGCGTTGTAGTAGTCGGCGAAGAGGCGCAGCAGCGAGGCCTTGTCGCCGGCCCACGAGATGTCGTTCCAGAGCACGTCCGGCTGCACGCGCTCGATCAGCTCGCGGAAGTGCGCGTCCGCGTAGCGCGGGTAGGCGCCGCCGGGCGCCGCGGCGATCAGGTCGCCGATGTTCGCGATCGGGCGCGCGTCGAAGGTCCAGTCGAGCCCCCCCGAATAATAAGTCCCGAAGCGGATGCCCCGCGCGCGGACCGCGCGCGCCAGCTCGCCCACGACGTCGCGCCGCGTATGGAAGCCGGGGCGCTTCGGATTCGGCACGCGCGTGGGCCACAGGCAGAACCCGTCGTGGTGCTTGGTGACGAGCACGACGTAGCGCGCGCCCGCCGCGGCGAACGCGTCGGCCCACGCCTCGGGATCCCAGCGCTCCTCGACGACGCGAGCGAACTCTGCCGCGAACTCGTGCATCGGCTTCGCGCCGAAGTGCTCGCGGTGATACATCGCGACGCTCGAATTCGGGAAGCGCAGCGAGTTCTCGTACCACTCCGTGTACGGCACCTCGACCTGCATGTCGGTGTAGCGCTCGAGCAGGAGCTCGTTGATCTCCTTCTCGCGCGGCGCGAAGCCGATCACGGACGCCGGCGTCCAGTGCACGAAGATGCCGAGCTTCGCCTCGCCGTACCACGCGGGGGCGCGGTGCGACTTCACGCTCTCGAGGGTCGCTTCGAATCTGTTCGGCACGTTCACTCCGGTAGCAGCTTCGCGATCAGCGCGAGCGTGTTCTCGCCGAGCGCGAGGCGCACTTCTTCCGGCGAGAAGCCCTCGGCCAGCAGCGCGTCGACGAGCACGGGCGTCTCGCTGATGTCGAACGCGGTCGTCACGGCGCCGTCGAAGTCGCTGCCGAGCGCGACGTGCTCGATGCCGACCAGGTCGCGCACGTGCTTCATCGCGCGCGCGACCGCGCGCGGCGCGGTGTCGCACACCGCGCCCGCGAACGCGCCGATGCCGATCACGCCGCCGTTCGCGGCAATCGCGCGAATCTCGTCGTCGCTCAGATTGCGCGGGCCGGGGCAGGTGGCCTGCACGCCCGTGTGCGAGACGACGACCGGGCGCGTCGCGAGTGCGAGCACGTCGCGGATCGTGGCGGGCGAAGCGTGCGCGAGGTCCGCGATCAGCGAGAGCTCGCCCATGCGCTTCACCGCAGCGCGGCCGAGCTCCGTGAGCCCGTGCTTCTCCTCGCCCGCCGAGGAGCCCGCGAACGGATTGTCGAAGAAGTGCGCGAAGCCGACCATGCGGAAGCCCGCGGCGTGCAACGCGTCGAGCGATTCGACCCTGCCGTCGAGCGCGTGCATGCCTTCGAGCCCGAGGAACGCTGCCGTGCGCTGCGGATCGCGCGCGTGCGCTTCGAGATGCGCGGCGAGATCGGCGCGCCCCGCGACGAGCGCGAGCTTCCCGCCTGAGCCCGCCGCCGCGTTCCGCAACAACTCGGCTTGCGTGAGCGCGCGCGCCAGGCGGCTCGTGTAGGTGCGCGGGCTCCAGCCGCTCGCGATCGAGAGCGGCGTGTTCATGTCGAACGCCTCCGCCGAGTTGCGCTCGAAGTTGAGACCCCAGGGCGACTGCGTCGCGACGCCGAACACCTGCAGCACCACGCGGCCCTCGATCAGACGCGGCACGTCCACCTGCCCCGCGTCGCCGCGCGCGAGGATGTCGCGCGGCCAGAGCAGCGGGTCGGCGTGAAGATCCGCGATGCGCAGCTCGGCGTGGAACGCGCGCGCGGCGGGCGACGTCGCGAATGGAGTCTCAGGGCGTTCGACGGCGTTCATCGTGCGATCGGCGACGCGCGGCAGCGCGCAGAACCCGACGACGAGCAGCACGGAGAGCGCGATGACCGAGTTGCGAACGAGCTTCATGGTTTCTCTGAAGCCTCCGGAACGAAGCGCGCGAGCTCGGCAGCGAGGTGGCGCAGCTCTGCGCGCAAGCGCGGCGGGATGCCGGTGCCGAGCGCCTCGATGACGGCCTCGTAGTACCAGCGGATCTGGCTCGGCGAGCCCGAGAAGCGGCGCAGCGTGCGCACGCCGTGGGTCGCGACGTCGTCCACCAGCGCGCGCAGGTTGTCGAGCTTGTCGCACGCCGAGACGAGGCGAACGCGCTTCTTCACGCGTGCGAGATGCGCCACGTAGCGCCGCTTGCGCTTCAGCCAGTCGGACTTGTTACGGGCCGTGTCGCCCTCGAGCACGTCGCTCAGCGCGCGCACCATCTTCGCCACGTCTGCGCCGAAGCGCCCGCGCAGCTCCGCCTCGCTCACGCCGCAATCCTCGATCGTGTCGTGCAGCAGCCCCGCCGCTGCCTGCCGCGCATCGCCGCCGTGCTCGAGCACGAGGCCGCAAACGCGAATCACGTGCGAGACATACGGGATCTTCGTGCCTTTGCGCCGTTGCCCGCGGTGCGCCTCGAGTGCGAACGCGGTGGCGTCGGCGATGAGCTGGCGGTCGGCGGCGTTCATGCCCGCGCCCCCGGAACCCGGCGTCGGAGTCCGCCTCCGTTCACGCGTGTCCACCCTTCGCTCTGCGGCGAGTGCTCGATCAATGGGGCGAGCGCGCGGGCGCGTTCGAGGGCGGCCATGGCGACTCCGGTGCAGCGACAGGAGCGCGACTCTATCGGAGCGGAATCGAGGGAAACGCGTCTGACGCCGAGTTGGCGATTTTCTCGCAGCATCGACCGCAACTCGTTGAATCGGGGGAAATCGCGGACTTCGCGCCTGACGCTGATTTCGCGATTCCGCGTTCAGTACGCCCGCAGCGCCTCCGCCGGTGAGACGCGCGCGGCGCGCAGGGCGGGCATCACGCCGGCCACGATCGCGACCAGTACGAGCGAGCCGCTGATCGCAGCTGTCGTCACGGGGTCGGGCCACGCGCTCGTCTCGATGCCGCCGCGCTCGAAGGCGCTGCGCAGCGCGCGCAGATCGCGAATTTCGCTCTCGTCGAAGTGATGCCGGCCGTGATGGCCCCAGCGTCCGCCGCCGTGGCCGAGCCAGCCTCCGCCGCCGCCGAGAGCGGGCGCTGCGAAGAGCGCGCCGAGCGCGCCCGCGCCGGCGATGCCCGCGAGCGAGAGGCCGATCCAGCGCCGTCGATTCATCGTGAACTTCATCGCGTTCTCCTCGTGAAGCGCGTCGGGCGCGCGCTTCGCTTCGATCGAAGCTACGCGGCAGAGGCTTCGCGGAAGCGTCGGCGGCGTAAAGTTGTGTAAACCCGCCGCTCGCACGGCGCGCAACTTTCAGAAGGGGCCCCCATGGCCCGCGTCTTCTCCTCGAAGTCCACGACCGACGACGTGCTCGCAGGCATCGACCTCAGCGGCAAGCTGGCACTTGTTACGGGCGCCAGCTCCGGCCTCGGCGTCGAGACGGCGCGCGCGCTCGCGGCAAAGGGCGCGCGCGTGGTGATGGCCGCGCGCGACGTTCCGAAGATCGAGCAGCAAGCCGCCACGATTCGCGCGAAGCATCCCGCGGCGCAGCTCGAGGTGATGGAGCTGCACCTCGACAAGCCCGCCAGCGTGCGCGCCTTCGCGAAGGCGTTCCTCGCGAAGCACGCGCGCCTGAACATGCTCGTGGGCAACGCCGGCGTGATGGCTTGCCCGCTGATGCGCACCGCCGAGGGCTGGGAGATGCAGTTCGCGACGAACCACCTCGGCCACTTCCTGCTCGCGAACCTGTTGTTGCCCGCGCTGCAGGCGGGCGCGCCGTCGCGGGTGATCTCCGTCAGCAGCGCCGGACACCAGTTCTCCCCCGTCGTGTTCGACGACATCCACTTCGAGCGCCGCGCTTACGACAAGTGGATGTCCTACGGCCAGGCGAAGACCGCGAACATCCTATTCGCGGTCGAGTTCGATCGCCGCTTCGCGTCGCGCGGCGTGCGCGCGTTCTCCAACCACCCTGGCGGCATTCGCACCGAGCTGGGCCGGCACCTCACGGAGGAGGACATCAAGCTGCTCACCGAGCGCTCGCAGCAGCGCGCATCGAAGGGCGTCATGGTTTGGAAGAACGAGCAGCAGGGCGCGTCGACGCAAGTGTGGGGCGCGACGGCGCCCGAGCTCGACGGCAAGGGTGGGCTCTACCTCGAGGAGACGCAGATCTCCGGCACCGCGCCGCCGCCGGGCTCCGCGGGGGCCGCGCCGTACGCGCTCGATCCGCAGCAAGCGAGGCGACTCTGGGAAGTCTCGGAGCGAGCGCTCGGTGAGAGCTTCCCGGCCTAGCTTGATGAAGCGTCAGCCAGCGCGAGGCGCGGTCCTGCTTCTCGCGCTCGCGAGTGCAGTCGCTGCGGGGCCGCCGAAGCTCAGCCGTGACCAGGCGCTCGCGCGCGCGCACGCCGTGCTCGCGCGTGCGCCGGTGATCGACGGCCACAACGACCTCGCGATCGCACTGCGCGAGGCCGCGGGCGACGGCACGCTGAGCGTCGGCGCGTTTCCGCAGATGCGGCCCGAGGGGCAAACCGACCTCGCGCGCCTGCGCGCGGGCCGCATCGGCGGCCAGCTGTGGAGCGTGTTCATTCCCGGCGAGGAGACTCACGCCGCGCGCATGCAGCTCGAGCAGATCGAGCTGATGAAGCGCCTGATCGAATCGAGCGCGGGCGAAGTCGTGCTCGCTCGCAGCGCGGACGAGCTCGAGGCCGCGATGCGCGCCGGCAAGATCGGCGGCCTGCTCGCGATGGAAGGCGGCTACGGGCTCGAGAGCTCCCTCGCCCTGCTGCGCAGTTATTACGAGCTCGGCGTGCGCTCGATGGGACTCATCCACAACGCGCCGCTCGACTGGGCCGACTCGCAGGCGCTGCCCGCGAAGCACAGCGGGCTCACCGCATTCGGCGAAGATGTCGTGCGCGAGATGAACCGGCTCGGGATGCTCGTCGACCTGTCGCACGCGAGCGACGAGACGGCGCTGGATGCGATGCGCGTGTCGCGCGCGCCCGTGATCTTCTCGCACCAGGCCGCGCGCGCGATCTGCGACATCCCGCGCAACGCGCCCGACGCGGTGCTCCGCGCGCTCGGCGAGAACGGCGGCATCGTGATGGTCACGTTCGTCGGAGGCTTCGTGTCGCAGGAGATGGCGAACGTCGTGCTGCCCGCGATGAAGGCGTATCGCGAACAGGCAGCGGCGGCGAAGGACGACGCCGCGCGCGAGCTGTTACGGAAGCAGATCTTCGGCGCGCTGAAGCTGCCGCGGGTGACGGCGGCGCACGTCGCGGATCACGTGGAGTACGTACGCGACGTCGCGGGTGTGGATCACGTCGGCCTCGGCGGCGACTTCGACGGCGCGTTCGGGTTCCCCGAAGACCTGAGCGACGTCTCGATGTACCCGAACCTGTTCGCCGAGCTCGTGCTGCGCGGCTGGAGCGACGAGGACCTCGCGAAGCTCGCGAGCGGGAACTTCCTGCGCGTGATGCGCGAGGCGGAGATCGCGACGTTGCGAAGAGAGATCGACGCGGTCTCGCTCGATCCGTCGGCGGCGGCGCGCTAGGCGACGTCCACCCACACCGGGGAGTGATCGCTCGCCGTGAAGCCGTCCTGCTTCTTGCGGTACTCGCGGTCGATCTCGACTGCCTTCACGCGCGCGGCGAGCGGCGCGCTGCCGAGCACGAAGTCGATGCGCAGGCCGTGGCCGCGGTGGAAGGCGCCGTCGCGGTAATCCCACCAGGAGAAGGCCTGCTTGTCGGGATGCTGCGCGCGGAAGAGATCGCTGAAGCCGAGCGCGAGCAAGCGCTGCCAGCGCGCGCGCTCGTCGTCGGTGTGGAAGATGTGCCCGTGGAGCGCGGGCTCGTTCCACGAGTCGAGCGGTGTGGGGCAGAGATTGAAGTCGCCGCACAACAAGTGCGGCGCGCTCGCGATGCCGTGCTTCGCAAAGTGCTCGGCCAGAGCGTCGAGCCAGGCGAGCTTGCGCGGGTAGTCCTCGTGCGTGACGTGCTTGCCGTTCGGCACGTACACCGTGGTGAACACGACACCCGCGACCTCGGCGCTGAGCAGCCGCGCGCCCATCTCTTGTTGGCCGGGCAGCCCGGTCTGCACCACGCGCGCCGCTTCGCGCGCGAGAATCGCGACGCCGTTCCACGCCTTCTGCCCGTGCGTCACGGCGCGGTAGCCGAGCGGCGCGAACACGTCGTGCGGAAACTGCTCGTCGGTGAGCTTCAGCTCCTGCAGGCCGACCACGTCGGGCTGCCGCGCGCGGAGCCAGTGCTGCACGAAATCGAGCCGCGCGCGGAGGCCGTTCACGTTCCAAGTCGCGAGACGCATGCGCGCGGAGGTAGCACCCGAGCGAACGTTCAGGCCGGGCCATTTTGATCGCCCGGTCATTTCGCCCCGGCCAGAATGACCGGGGCCCGCGGTAGCCTGCGCGCCCCATGGCAGATGAACACGACGAGCTCCGTGCGCGCGTCCGCGAGTGGCTGCGCGCGAACCTTCCTCCCGCGCCGGCGTTCGCGCTGCCGCAGAACGCGCTCACCGTGCAGAACACGCAGCAGATGCAGTGGCTGCGCGCGTGGCAGGCGCGGCTCTACGACGCCGGCTTCGTCGGCGCGGAGTGGCCCACGCAGTACGGCGGACGCGGGCTCGCGCGCGGCGCGCAGCGCACGATCGATGCGGAGCTCGCGCGCGGCGGCGCGCCGTTCCTCGTGAACAACGTCGCGCTCGCGTGGGCGGGGCCGATGATCCTGCACTACGGCAGCGAGCCGCAGCGCCTGCGCTACCTCGCGAAGTTGTTACGGGCCGACGAGATCTGGTGCCAAGGCTTCAGCGAGCCGGGCTCGGGCAGCGACCTCGCGTCGCTGCGCACGCGCGCCGTGCGCGACGGCGACGCCTACGTCATCGACGGCCACAAGGTGTGGACTTCGCTCGGGCAATTCGCGGACCACATGATCCTGCTAGCGCGCACCGACCCCGCCGCCGTGAAGCACGCGGGCATCTCCTACTTCCTCTCGCCCATGCACGCGCCCGGCGTCGAGGTGCGCCCGCTCGTGAAGTTCACCGGCGAGGGCGGCTTCAATCAGGTGATCTTCACGAACGCGCGCATCCCCGCGGACACGCTGCTCGGCCGCGAGGGACAAGGCTGGGAGCTCGCGACCGCGACGCTCTCGTTCGAGCGCGGCGCGAGCGAGGGGGCCGCGGGCGCGTCGGGCGTGGGCGGCGCCTCGCTCGGCGAGCTGCTCGAGTTGTTACGGAGCGCGCCCGCCGCGCTGCGCGACGATCCGATCGTGCGCGACAAGCTGGCCGCGCTCGCGATCGAGACCGTGGCGCTGCGCTACGCCGCGGCGCGCATTCGCACGCCGGGGCTCACCGTGGACCGCCCGCAGGCGCTGCCACTGATGGGCAAGCTCGTCAGCTCCGAGCTCACGCAGCGCGCGACCGACTTCGGCCTCGAGCTGTCGGGCCTCGGCGGAACGCTCTGGAAGGATCCCGCAGTGGCGGACTCGGGCGACTGGGCGCACAGCTACTTCAACTCCTACATCGGCACGATCGCCGGCGGCACGAGCGAGATCCTGCGCAACGTGCTCGGCGAGAAGGTGCTCGGGCTTCCGAAGAGCCGCTGAGTGGCGCGCGCGGCCGACATCGCGATTCGCGCGGCCACCGCCGCCGACTTCGACGCCATGCGCGCGCTCGACGCGCTCGCTGCGAGCGACGGCGCGCGCGTGCGGACGCTGCGGCACGCGATCGACGCCGGCGAATGCCTCGTCGCGTGGGCTGCGGGTGACGTGCTCGGCTTCGCGATCGTCGATCACACGTTCTACGACCACGGCTTCCTGCGCCTCCTCGTCGTGCGCGAGAGCGCGCGGCGCCGAGGCATCGGCAGCGCGCTCGTGCGCGCCGCGGAGGAGCGCTGCGCCAGCGCGAAGCTGTTCACGTCGACGAACGCGTCGAACGCGCCGATGCGGGAGCTGCTCGCGCGGCTCGGCTACGTGCGCAGCGGCACGATCGACAACCTCGACCCAGGCGACCCCGAGTGCGTCTACGTGCGCGCGCTGCGCGGCACGCTCGAGCCGGCGCCCGCGCCCTCCCCGCGTCCCTAACAACGAGGATCTCCGCGATGAGCGTCCGCCTCCGCTACGACGAAGACCACGCGCTGCTGCGCGACGAAGCGCGGCGCTGGCTCGCCGAGCGCGTGACGCCCGCGGAGCTGCGCCGCCTCGCGCAAGACGCGCGCGGCGACGAGCCGGCGTGGTGGAAGCAGCTGGGCGAGCTCGGCTGGACGGGGCTCGTCACGCCCGAGAAGTGCGGCGGCGCCGGCCTCGTCGCGGTGGCGCTCGCCGTGATCTGCGAGGAATCGGGGCGCAGGCTGCTGCCTTCGCCGCTCGTGCCGACGCTCCTCGCAGCGAAGGCGATCGAGCTCGCGGGGAGCGATGCGCAGCGCGAGCGCTGGCTTCCGCGCATCGCGCGCGGTGACGGCATCGCGACGCTCGCGCACGCGGAGGCGAGCGGCGCGTGGGAGGCGGACGCGACGAGCGCGATGATCGCGGGCGAGCGGTTGTCAGGGAGCAAGGCGCACGTCTGGGCAGCGCCGAGCGCGAGCGTGTTCGTCGTGCCCGCGCGCGAGAACGGCGCGCTGCGACTCGCGGTGGTGGAAGCGAGCGCCGCGGGCGTCACGCACGACGCAGAGGTTGTGATCGACCCGAGCCGCCGCCAAGGCCGCGTGCGCTTCGAGCGCGCCGCGTGTGACGTGCTCGCGGGCGACGCCGAGGCCGCGTGGCGCGCGCTCGTCCCGTGGGCGCAGATCGCGCTCGCCGGAGAGATGGCGGGCGGCGCCGATGCAGCGCTCACGCTGACCGCCGCGTATGCGCAGACGCGCGTGCAGTTCGATCGCCCGATCGGCTCGTTCCAGGCAATCAAGCACCCGCTCGTGAACGTGCTCATCGGCGTCGAGCAGCTGCGCACGCTCGTGTACGTCGCGGCGTCTGCGCTCGAAGCCAACGACGCGGAGGCGCCGCTGCTCGCGCGCATGGCGAAGGCCGCCGCGAACGAGGTGTACCCGCACGCCTGCAATCGCGCCGTGCAGTTCCACGGCGGCTACGGCTTCACCGAGGACTGCGACGCGCACCTCTACCTGCGCCGCGCGCTCGCCTCGCGCGTCGCGTTCGGCGACGCGCGCTCGCAGCGCGCCGCGATCGCGAGCGCCCTGCTCGATGGCGGTGCGGAGCTGCCGTAGCGCCGAGGCGTTCGGGGCGTGCGGAGTTGGCCCGGTCATTTCGGCCCGGCCGGAATGACCGCGCGTGAGACATTCCGGCCGGGCCGAAATGTCTCAGCCGCACGCGCCTCCGTGGACGGGGCCCGTCCGGCGCGCCGGTACCGCGGGGCCCGTCCCGCGTCGTTGCGCGGGCTACGTTGCGCCCATTCTCAGGAGACGCGTCATGGTGCTCGACTACTTCCGCAAAAAGCAGCGCTTGGTTTCGTCCGCCGAGGCGCTCCCCGGCCGCGCGCAGAAGATGCCGGTCGCGGCGCGCCACACCGTGCTCGGCAACGCGCTTCTGCCGCCGTACCCTGCGCACCTCGAGCTCGCGATGTTCGGGCTCGGCTGCTTCTGGGGCGCTGAGCGCAAGTTCTGGCAACCGCGCGGCGTGTGGAGCACCTCGGTCGGCTACGCGGGCGGCTACACGCCCAATCCTTCTTACGAAGAAGTGTGCTCGGGCCTCACGGGGCACACCGAGGTCGTGCGCGTCGTGTTCGACCCGAAGCAGATCGCGTACACCGAGCTGCTGCGCGTGTTCTGGGAGAGCCACGACCCGACGCAGGGCATGCGCCAAGGCAACGACGTCGGCACGCAGTACCGCAGCGCGATCTACACGTACGGCGCGGAGCAGCTCGCGGCAGCGCGCGAGAGCGCAGAGATGTTCGGCAAGGAGCTCGAGCGCGCGGGCTACGGCGCGATCACGAGCGAGATCCGCGAGGCGCCCGAGTACTACTTCGCCGAGGACTACCACCAGCAGTACCTCGACAAGAACCCCGACGGCTACTGCGTCCTCGGCGGCACTGGAGTCGCCTGCCCGATCAGGCTGAAGCGCTGAGCGCCTAGGCCGCTGGGAAGGTCGATCGTCCGGCGTCTGGCGCTGAGGGATCGGGTCGGTCCGGTCGCGCCTCGCCCCTGCCATCCTGCGTTCGCCTCCGACCGCTCGCGTCCGCCTGCGGCCGGCTTGCCGCGAACCTGCCGGCGCGGCGATTCCGCCGCTCGGCGCGTGCTATCGCCGCCGCGTTCGAGTCACGCACTTTCGGAGCTCTATGCGCGCGCAAACGTCGCCGGGAGGCATCAGCCAGGCCTTCATCGTGCGCGCCCCGGACCCGGCCGCCTACCTCGCGCTCGTCGGGAAGCTCGCCGCGAACGCTGAGCGCCTCGGCAATCCCGTTCCGAGCGTGTGGCAGGCAACGTCGGCGGTGCGACGTACGTGCAGTCACCGCTTGTTAGGTCGGCGCCGACGCCGAGGCCGGTCGCGGTCGCGAGAAAGCGGTGATGGCTGAAGTTCGCGGCCTTGGGCATGCCGGTGGTGCCGCTCGTGTAGATGTAGAAGAGGTTGTGGTTCGCGCGGAGCTTCGCGCGCGCGCCGCGATCGAAGGCGGCCTTGCTCTCGGCTTCGAGCGCGGCGTCGAGGCTCTGCGCGCCCGGAGCGTCGCCGTTGCGCGCCCACACACGCGGCGGCGGTTCGAGCAGCGGCGCCGCCGAAGCGAAGCGCTCGGCGAGATCAGCCCCGAGCACGAGCTGCTTCGCGCCCGAGATGCGCAGCGAGTGCGCGAGCGGGATGCCCGTGAGGTTCGTGTTGATCAGCGCCGTGACGACGCCGAGCTTCGCGAGCCCGAGCCAGGTCGCGATGAACTCGGGACAGTTCTGCATGAAGAGCGCGACCACATCGCCGTGCGCGAGCCCCTCGCGCTGCGCCCAGCGCGCGACGCGGTTCGCCTCGGCGTCGAGCGCGGCGTAGCTGAGCACGCGCTCCTCGAAGCGCAGCGCGATCGCGCCGGGCGCGCGCCGCACGTTCGCCTCGAACGCGTCCGCCACGGTGAACGCACCCTCGGGCTTGATCGCGAGCACGCGTCGCAGGAGGCGCAGATTGCGGGCGGTCTCCTCTGCATCGAGGCGAAGGTTCTCGAGCCAGCTCATGCGGTGACCTCGGCGCGATCTTCGCGCACGCTGCGTGCGCCGCCCGCGTGATACGGTGGCCGTTGTTAGAGCGGAGGAACGTGGTGGACTGGAACGCGATCGGCGCACTGGTCGCATCGCTCACCCCCGCCCAACGCTGACCCCGCTCGGAGGCTCACGATGCAGATGAACGACATGATCCTCGTTTCGGTCGACGACCACGTGTGCGAGCCGCCGGACTTGTTCGAGCGCCACGTGCCCGAGAAGTGGCGCACACGCGCGCCGCGGCTTCTTCAGAAGAACGACGGAAACGACGCGTGGCACATCGAAGGCCACCAGATTCCGAACATCGGCCTCAACGCCGTCGCCGGCCGGCCGCACGAGGAGTACGGGATGGAGCCGACGCAGCTGAAGCAGCTGCGCGCGGGTTGTTACGACCGGCGCGCGCGCGTCGACGACATGAACGCGAGCGGCGTGCTCGGCTCGATGTGCTTCGCCTCGATGACGGGCTTCTGCGGCGAGCTGTTCGGGCGCCTCGAGGACAAGGAGCTCGGGCGCGTGCTCACGATGTCGTACAACGACTGGCACGTGGACGACTGGTGCGGCGGCGCGCCCGGCCGCTTCATTCCGCTCGCGCTGCCGCTGTTGTGGGATCCCAAGGCGACCGCCGACGAGATTCGCCGCCTCGCGAAGCGCGGCTGCCACGCGATGACGTTCCCCGACGTTCCGCCGGGCCTCGGCTACCCGAGCCTGCACAGTGATTACTGGACGCCGATCTGGGAGGCCGCCGACGAGTGCAGCACGGTGCTGTGCATGCACATCGGCTCCGGCACGGGGATGAACCTGCAGGACATGACGGCGCCGGTGGAGATCATGATCACCGGCACGCCGATCTCGCTGTTCGGCGGCGTGAACGAGCTCGTCTACTCGAAGTTCCTGCCCAAGTACAAGAACCTGAAGTTCGCGCTCAGCGAAGGCGGCATCGGCTGGATCCCGTACTTCCTCGAGCGCGCCGACTACGTCCACCGCCACCACCACAAGTGGACACTCAACGACTTCGGCGGGCGCCTCCCGAGCGACGTGTTCCGCGAGCACGTCGTGGTGTGCTTCATCGACGACGCCGTCGGCGTGCGCAACCGCGACCTGATCGGAGTCGAGTCGATCACCTGGGAGTGCGACTACCCGCACAGCGACAGCACATGGCCTAACGCGCCCGAAGCGCTCTGGGAGAGCCTCGCCGGCGTGCCCGACGCCGAGGTCGACGCGATCACGCACAAGAACGCGATGCGCGTGTTCTCGTACGACCCGTTCCGCCATTTGCCGCGCGCGCAGGCAACCGTGGGGGCGCTGCGCGCGCAGGCGAAGCACGTCGACGTGCGCCCCGCGCCCGGCAAAGGCGGGAAGAAGCCGAGTGATTACGCCGCCGGCTACGCCACCGTCGGCGACGTGATCAAGCAGATGGCCGGCGCCTTCGCGGTCGCGTTCCGTGACGACCAGGGCGTGGACGAAGCGCAGGTGCGCCAGCGGCTGATCGAGCGCGCACAGCGCGGGGCGGTGGGGAGGCGTTAGCAGTCGCCCTTCGCGAGGCCCGCGCGCACATCCGCAAGGTGGAACAGTGCGCGCTCGACCCTGCCGAGCCACGCGAGGAAAACGAACGGCGCGAAGTTCACGCTGACTGCCCATTGGGCCGACGCGTCGAACGTCATCTGAAAGCCCGCGCCGCCGCCAGGTTTGACGAGGAAGTCTCCTGCCCCGTTGATCTCGAGCAGGGTGAGGGCGCCTATGTAGAACTCGTATCCGATGCCGCCGAGCACGAAGTGGGGCACTTGGAGGTAAAGCAGGAGGCGCATGGAGTGGATTGCCCGAAGAGGCGCGATCAGCAGCCGTCGAGCAGCACGTACACGAGTCCATCGATGGTCGCCGCGTTCATGCGGCGCACCCAGGTTGCGGGGGCTGCCTCACGCATCGCGCGAGCATATGCCGCCAACAGCAGAGAGACGCTCGTCGCGGAGCTGGCTCGCGCTCCTCGATTCCGCGAAGTTCGCATCGCGCTGCCGAGGTGCCCATGCTGCGAACTCCCCAAGCCGAGCCGTCGTGGCACGGCGTCGATCCTGAGAGCCCGAATGCCGAGCGCTGGGACGACCCGTTCCCGTCGCTCGCGTGGTTCCGCGCACGCGCGCCGGTGAACCACACGCCCGCGCAGCTGTGGCGCGTGTACCGCTACGCCGACTGCGTGCGCGTGCTGCGCGAGCTGCCGTGCGGCGTGCGTCGCACGGACGGGACGGCACCGGGCAACGCGATGGGCGGAGGCGGGAGCAACGGCGCGGGCGGGCAGTTCATGCTGCAGCAGGATCCGCCCACGCACACGCGGCTGCGCAAGCTCGTCGCGAAGGCCTTCACACCGCGCGCGGCGGAGAAGCTGCGGCCGCGCGCCCGGGAGATCGTGCGCGGGCTCGTCGACGAGGCGATCGAGCAGCGCGAGTTCGACCTGATCGCCGGGCTCGCGCTGCCGCTCCCGAGCCAGCTTATCTGCGAGATGCTCGGCGTGCCGAGCGCCGACCGCGCGCGCTTCACGCGCTGGACCGGGGTGGCGACGCACTTGTTGCGGGGCTCCTATCTCGCTGGCGAGGAGCGCGCGCGCGTCGAGGCGACCGTGCAGGAGCTCGCCGGTTACTTCAACGCGCTGATCGAAGAGCGCCGCAAGCACCTCGGCGACGACCTGATCTCGACGTTGATTCGCGCCGAGGAAGCCGGTGACCAGCTCTCGCCGACCGAGCTGCTGATTCAGAGCATCGGCCTGCTGGTCGCGGGCTTCGAGACGACGATCGGCCTGATCGGGCTCGGCGCGAAGAACCTGATCGATCATCCCGATCAGCAGGAGCGCCTGCGGCGCGATCCGTCCCTAACAAGCTCAGCGATCGAGGAGTGCCTGCGCTTCGAAGGCCCGATCGGGATGACGACGCGCGTGCTGCACGCGGACGCGAACCTCGATGTCCGCACGATCCCGGCGAACACGACGCTGTGGCTCTCGCTGTGGAGCGCGAACCGCGACCCCGCGCAGTTCCCGAACCCCGACGCCTTCGACGTCGCGCGCACACCGAATCCGCACCTCGCCTTCGGCGCGGGTACGCACGCGTGCCTCGGCATGCACCTCGCGCGCATGGAGGCGCAGGAGGCGCTCGGCGCGCTGGTCGCGCGCACGAAGTCGCTCGCGCGCGACGCGGCGCCCCTCGCCTGGGGCGCCTCGGTGTTCCGTGTGCCGGCGGCGCTGCGCGTGCGGGCGGAACTCGCGTAGCGCAGGACGGGGGAGCCAATTCGGCCCGGCCGGAATGGCGCCTGTCGGCGGGCGTCCGGCAGCGTGCGGTGGCGTGTCGCTAGCGTGCCCGGCCGATGAGCACGAAGCCGCACGAGGCGAAGTTGCCCGAGTTCCCCGAAGGCTTGCGGCGCGTGTTCGCCGAGCGGGCGGCGGGGCGGCTGATGGGGCGCGGGCATCCCGTCGGCGACTACCTCGAGGCGTACGAGTGGGAGCTACTCGAGGAGCGCGACGGCTTCTTGCGCCTGCGCGTCCATCTCCCGCCGCAGGTGCGCAACCCGCGCGGGGACTTGTTCGGCGGCTTCACGCCCACCTACGTCGACCTCGTCGCGCTGCTCACCTATCGCGCGGGGCAGCCGCCGACTTCGCCGCGCGGCTGGCTGCACACGATGAACATGCGCATCGACTACTTCGAGCCGATCCAGGACGGCTTCTTCATCGAGAGCGAAGTGATCCGCAAGCGCGGGCGCAACGGCTGGATCGAGACGCGCTTCCTCGACGGCCACGGCACGCTGCTCGTGTTCGCCCTGACGACCCTGCGCGCCGCGGAGTAACCCGCGACGCCGAGCGTCAGCTCGCTGCGCTTGCCGGGAATAGCGTGGCGAAGTTGCGCGCGAAGAAGCCCGCGCGCGCGTCTTCGCCGAGCGCCGCGGTCGACTCCTCGAAGCGCCCGATCGGATCGCGCCCGCCCTCGGCGTGCGGGTAGTCGGACGAGAAGAGGTAGAGCTCCGGCGACGACTCGCGCACGAGCTCGGCCACGTCCTCGAACGGATACGGCGTGAAGCGCAGCTGCGCGCGGATCTGCTGCGACGGCGTGCGCTTCATCTGCGCGAGGTGCGGCTCGGACTTCGCCCAGATCGCCGCCGCGTGATCGAGGCGCCGGATCATGTCGGGCACCCAGCCGGCGCCAATCTCGATCGCGCCGCCGCGCAGCGCGGGGAACTTCTCGAGCACGCCGTCGAGCACGAGCGCCGAGAGGAAGCGGTGCGCGCCGTGGTGGATCACCGTGAGGTCCTTCGAGCCGATCACCTCCGCGCCGCCGCGCGCCGTCTTTCGTTCGGGGTGGCCGTCGTTCATCCACGGCGCGGGAATCGAAAGCGGCGAGCTGCCGACGTGGAGGATGAACGGGAGCGCGCGCTCCGCGAGCGTGGCCCAGATGCGGTCGTGCGCGGGGTGACCGGGCGAGCGCCCGCCCGGCGCGTCGGCGGAGATCCAGATCGCGCCGAGGCCGAGCGCGCTGGCGTGCTCGATCTCGGCGAGCGCCCGCTCGGGATCGTCGAGCGGCACCATCGCGACGCCGATCAAGCGCTCATCCGCGTCGCAGAACTCGGCCATCGCACGGTTGTGTGCGCGCGCGGTCGCGTACGCGGCTTCGAGCGGCGCCTCGAAGATGAGGCGCGCGCAGAACGAGGAGAACACGACCTGCGCGCGAAAGCCGAGCAGATCGAGCGCGCGGCCCCGCTCTGAGCCGCTGAACGCGCCGAGCGCCGCGTGCCACTTCGGTCCGCGCGTGAGGCGATCGCCGAGCTTCTCGAGCTCGGCGACGACCTCGGGCGCGTGGCCGCGCTGGCCCGAGAACGCGCCCGGATCGAACTGTCCGGTTGTTACGGACGCGAGCGATGGCAGCAGCTCGCGCGTCTTCGCGTCGGCGTGGCGCGACAAGAAGTCGGGCAGCTCCATCAGGTGGCTGTCCGCGTCGAAGATGACCCGCTCGCCTGCGTAGCTCATTGCGCGGCCTCCGATCCGCGCATTCTGCAACGCCGGAGAGCGTGCGGGCGAATTCGTTCGCGCTCAGCCGAGCCCGATCTCGCGGTCGCTCGCGATGCGCACGCGCGCGCCCACGAGATCTTCGTGCGCGAAGCGTTCCGCGAGCGCGGCGTTGCTGGCCCGCGCCCAGGTGCGCGCGCCGCGCGGCGTGCGGCAGGCGATCGCGGCGCGCGAGAGGCGCCCCGCGTCGGCGAGCACTGTGAACGCCTCGATCTCCGCGTCGCCCGTATAGCCCTGCTCGTACGCGCGCTGCGGCATGGCGCGCACGTCGTCCGCCAGGTCCGCGAACGCGAAGCCGCCAGCGAGCGGCTCGCAGCCGTACACGCCGGCCGCGTGCTTCGAGAAGTTCCCGCCGACCGCGGTGACGAGCGCGCGTGCACCGGCGCTCTCGCGCAGGCGCGCGAACACCGTTGCGATCGCGTGCAGCACGTAGTTGTTGAGCGGACCGCCGCCGTAGGTGAGTCCGCCGGTCACGGTCAGCTCGCGCTCGAGCGGAATCGCCAGTGCCTCGGCGGTGAACTGCACGGGCGCGGGAAAGCACGAGTAGAAGTCGAGGAAGTCCGCGCGCATCGGATCGAGCGCCGCGAGCTCGCAGGCGCGCTGCGCGACGAGCGCGAGCGGTGGCTCGGCGGCGAGGCTCTCGCGCTCCGAAATCTGGCGCACCACCACGGCCTCCGCGCTCGCCTGTGGGAACACCCAGCGCGCCTCGGCAATGCCGAGCCGGCCCGCGCGTTCGGCGGACGTGAGGATCAGCCCCGCGGCTTGGTCGACGACCATGTTCGCGACGAGCAGCTTCGTGTACGGCGCCGCGACCCACGGGTTGTCAGGGCTCGGCGTCGCGATCTCCTCCGCGCTCGGCGCGCGGCGGATCCAGGCGTGCGGATTGCGCGATGCGACCCGCGCGTTGCGTGCCCACATCTCCGAGATGCGCCGGCGATGCGCGGCGACACTCAGCCCGTAGCGATGCCGCATCGCCGTCTCGAACACGGCGAAGCAGGCCGCGGGCGTGACGAGCCCCGCGTCGCCGTCGGGCCGGCCGCGCCACTCGGCCTCGCTGACGTGCACGCCGATCGTGCGATCGGGCGCGCCCTCCGCGCGACTGCGCTCGGGCTTCGCGCCCGCACGGCGTACTCGGCGCGCGCTGTGCTCCGCTTCGCCGCCCGCGATCAGCACGACGTCGCGTTTCCCTGCTGCGATCGCGCGGGCTGCATCCGCGACGAACTGCTGCGAGGTCGTGCCGCTGATCAGCCCGAGCACGCTCTCGGCGCGCGCGCCGAAGCGCTGCGCGAGCCAGCGCGCCGGATCGCCGTAGTGACTGAGTCCCGCGCACACCGCGATGCAGTCTGCGTCCGCGAGCAGCTGCGGCGCGCCCGCGTCTTCCGCCGCGGCGCGCAGCGCCTCCTCCATCAGCGCGAGCGGCTCACGCGCGCGCAGCGGATCCTCCGCGCGCTGCACGATCTGCGCGGCGCCAACGAGAATGGGTGTGCGATCGGGGATGCGCGTCACGACGATCTCTGGGGGCTGGGGGATGCGTTGGGGTCAGACCCTGCGTAGCTGCGTCCCTCGGGGCGAGGGGTCAGACCCTGCAAAGTTGCGCCCCGCGGGACGCAGGGTCTGACCCTCCGTAGTTGCGGCTTCATCGCACACGCCCCGACCTGCCGCTCCGGTCAGCTCCGCTTCGCGTTCGCGCGCACGGCCGCCTCTCGCGCGTTCGCGCGCTCGAGCCACGCGGCGACGTTCGGGAACGCCGCCGCGTCGAAGGCCTTCATCTTCCAGCCGAGCGTGAGCACGGCCGCGATGTTGAGGTCCGCGATCGTGAAGCCGCCGCCGAGGACGTGCTGTTTGCCGGCGAGCGCGCCGTTCAGCACTGCGAGTGGCTTCGGCAGCGCCTCCACCGCGGCCTTCGCCTTCGCTGCGTCGCGCATCGGCTCGGGCAGCATCCGCGAGTTCAGCAGGTGCGCGATCACGTGCGGCTCGAGCTCGTTCGCCGTCCACAGCGACCACTGGATCGCGCGCGACTGATCGTCGGCGGACGCGGGCCAGAGCCCGTTCTCGACGCCATACTTGCGCGCGAGGTGAAGGTTGATCGCGAGCGACTCGAACAGGATCAGGCCATCGTCGTCGAGTGCGGGCACGCGGCCGTTCGGGTTTACCGCGAGGTATTCGGGCTTCTTGTTGTCGCCCGTGAAGCTCACCGGCACGAGCTCGTAGGGAACCCCGAGCTCTTCGAGCGCCCAGATGCAGCGCCCCGCGCGCGAGGTCGGCACGCCGTACAGCTTGATCACGGGGGTCTCCTTCGTGGAAGGCGCGGCACGGTACGCCGACGGACCGCGCGCAGCGAGGGCGGGACGCGTGATACGGTCGCGTCACTCGTCAACGGGGGACGCGCATGAAGATCACCCGCATCAACCACATGGCCTACAACGTCGCCGGCAAAGTCGCCGAGGCGCGCGAGTTCTACACGAAGCTGCTCGGCATCCCCGAAGTGCCGATCTCGTTCCCAGGCCGCGAGCCGGTGTTCGGCTCCGCAATGGGGCTCTGGGTCGAGCACGCCGGCGTGCAGATGCACCTGATCGGCGTGGAGAAGAAGGGCGAGCTGCGCGAGCCCGTCAACACGCACGTCTCCTGGTACGTCGCCGATCTCGATGAAGCGATCGCGGAGATCGGCGGCGCCGGCATCGAGATGCGCGACATGACGATCGGCAGCGTTCGCATCGTGTGGATCGCGGACCCCACCGGCAACACGATCGAGCTGCAGCAGGATCCTGCGCACGCGAGCGCTTAGCGCCGCCTCAGTAACAACTCAGTCCAAGGAGCCCCCATGCGAGCCGCCGTCCTCCGCGCCTACCACCAGCCGCTCTCGATCGAAGAGATCCAGATCGACGACCCGGGCCCGCGCGAGGTGCGCATCAAGACCGTCGCGTGCGGCGTCTGCCACAGCGATCTGCACGTGCTCGAAGGCGCGCTACCGGTGCCGCCGCCGTGCGTGCTCGGCCACGAGCCCGCGGGCATCGTGCTCGCGGTCGGCAGCCAAGTCACGCACGTGAAGCCCGGCGACCACGTGATCGGCTGCCTCAGCGCGTTCTGCGGCAACTGCTACTACTGCCTGCGCGGCGAGCCGAACCTCTGCGGCGGCACCGCGACGATGCGCGCGCGCGACGCGAAGCCGCGCCTCAGCAAGGGCAACGAGACGATCTTCCAGATGGCGCACCTTTCCGCGTTCGCGGAAGAAATGCTCGTGCCAGAGACCGCGGTGGTGAAGATCAACCCCGAGATGCCGCTCGACCGCGCCGCCCTGATCGGCTGCGGCGTAACAACTGGCGTCGGCGCCGCGCTCAACACCGCGCAGGTGCGCCCGGGCGACACGGTCGCGGTGATCGGCTGCGGCGGCGTTGGCCTCAGCGCGATCCAAGGCGCCCGCATCGGCGGCGCGTCGCGCATCATCGCGGTCGACACCGCGGCGTGGAAGCTCGAGCTCGCGCAGAAGCTCGGCGCGACCGACGGCATCGACGCGAGCAAGGGCGACCCCGTCGCGCAGCTGATGGCGAAGGCGCCCGGCGGCGTCGACTACGCGTTCGAGTGCATCGGCACGCCCGGGACTTGCCGCCAAGCCGTGATGATGGCGCGCAAGGGCGGCGCCGCGGTGTTCGTGGGCGTCGTGCCTGCCGGCGTCGACGTGCCGCTCGCCGGCCTCGACATCGTGCTGCAAGGCAAGCGCATCCTCGGCTCGATGATGGGCGGCAACCGCTTCCGCATCGACATGCCGAAGTACGTGAACTTCTACCTCGACGGCCGCCTCAAGCTCGACGAGATGATCTCGGGCCGCATCAAGCTCGACGAGATCAACACCGCGTTCGCGGACATGAAGGCGGGCAAGGTGGCACGGCAGGTAATCATGTTCGCGTGAGTGCGAACGCTCACCACTGATTCACGTGCAGCACGCCGTCCAGCGGCTTGCGCGGCGCGGGCTTGAAGTCGGTGCCCTTCGTGTAGGCGATCGGGATCAGCGCGCACTGCGCGACGCTCGCGAAGTCGATGCCGAGGATCTTCGCCGCCTCCTGCTCGTGGAATAGATGCAGCGTGGTCCAGCACGTGCCGAGGCCGCGCGCGCGGGCGGCGAGCATGAAGCTCCACACCGCGGGCAACAGGGAACCGAGCGTGGCCGAGGCCATCATGTTGATCATCGGACCCGCGCCTGCGTCGAGTCGCCCCATGAGGCACGGGATCAAGAAGGCGGGCGCCTTCTCGAGGTTGTACGCGAGGTACTCGGCGGACGAGACCACGCGCTCCTGAATCTCCTTCATCGACGGGTCGTGCGCGTGCACGTGGTGTGCGGCGATCGGCATCTTTTCGTAGACGGCCCACGCCTTGCGGTAGAGCTCGGCCAGCGCGGCGCGCTTCGCGGCGTCGGTGACGACCACGAACTGCCAGCCCTGCGCGTTGCTGCCGGTCGGCGCTTGCAGCGCGATCTCAAGGCACTCGCGGATCACGCTCAGCTCGACGGGGCGAGTGAAGTCGAGGCGCTTGCGCACCGCGCGCGTCGTGGTGAGCAGCTCGTCGGGCGTGAGGGGCAACGTCTTCGTCATGGCATCTCCGTTCGTGTGAAGCGGCGCAGCGTATCGCGCGGCGCTCTGCGAATCTGCGCCCCTTCTTTCGCCAGGGAGCCCCGATGTTTCGCCGCGCCTCGCTCGTCGTTCTCGCCGCACTCGCACTCGCTTGCTCCGAGAGCACACCCGATCTCACGGGCCCGATCGAGGGCTGGAGCGCGTACGGAAACGACGCCGGCGGCTCGCGTTACTCGAAGCTGACACAAATCACGCCCGACAACGTGGGCGACCTCGAGCTCGCGTGGATTCATCGCTCGGGCGACGTGCTCGACGGCACGGGCGGCTTCAGCAAGAGCTCGCTGCAAGTGACGCCGATCATCGCCGCCGGCTCGCTCGTGTACTGCTCGCCCCGTAACAAGGTGTTCGCGCTCGATCCCGAGACCGGCGCAGAGCGTTGGCGCTTCGATCCCGCGGTCGATGCGAAGGGCTTCTACATTCTCAACTGCCGAGGCGTCTCGCAGTGGACGGACCCGAGCGCCGTGTTCGGCGCTGCGTGCCGCGAGCGCATCGTGATGGGCACGATCGACGCGCGCCTGATCGAACTCGACGCACGCACGGGCAAGCCGTGCGCGGAGTTTGGAGCTGGCGGCACCGTCGATCTGGCGGCGGGCATCGGCGATGCGAAGCCGGGTGAGTACGGCGTGACGTCGCCGCCCGTGATCGTGCGCGATCGCATCGTCACGGGCACGATGGTGCTCGACTCGCGTCGCGTGGATGCACCGAGCGGCGTCGTGCGCGCCTACGACGTGCGCACGGGCGCGCTCGCCTGGGCGTGGGACCCCATTCCGCCGGAGCACCCCGGCCTCGCGCCGCGCGGCGAAGGCGTGCTCTACAAGCGCGGCACGACGAACGCGTGGAGCGCGCTCTCGGTCGACCTCGAGCGCGGCCTCGTCTACGTGCCGACCGGCAACACCTCGCCGGATTACTACGGTGGCCACCGCGAAGGCGCGGACGCGTACTCGGCGTCGATCGTCGCGCTCGACGTGAACGACGGCCGCGTGGCTTGGCACTTCCAAACCGTGCATCACGACATCTGGGACTACGACATCGCCTCGCAGCCGGTGCTGTTCGACTTCCGCGGCGAAGGCGGCGCGCAGCCCGGCCTGATCGCACCGACGAAGCTCGGCATGCTGTTCTTCCTGAACCGCGAGACGGGTGCCCCGCTCTTCCCGATCGAGGAGCGCCCCGTGCCGCAAGAAGGCGCGGTTCCCGGCGAGTACCTCGCTCCGACGCAGCCGTTCACCACGAAGCCCGAGCCGCTGCACCCGTTCGAGTTCGGCCCGGACGACGCGTTCGGGTTCACGCCGATCGACAAGGCCGCGTGCCGCAGGCAGATCGAAGCGCTGCGCCACGACGGGATCTACACGCCGCCGAGCCTCGAAGGCTCGGTGCAGTATCCGGGCTACGTCGGCGGCATGAACTGGGGCAGCGTGGCGGTCGATCCGCATCGCCGCGTCGTCGTGACGAACGTGCAGCGCATCGCGGGCCGCATTCAGCTCGTCCCGCAGGAAGATGTGGCCTCACACGCGACGGAGAATCCGTTCGGCATCGAACCGCAGGCGGGCTCGCCCTACGCGCTCGATCGCATGCCGCTGCTCTCGCCGTTCGGCGCGCCGTGCACGCCGCCGCCGTGGGGCCAGCTCATCGCGATCGACACCGTGACGGGCGAGAAGAAGTGGGAGGTCACGCTCGGCACGACGCGCGACCAAGCGCCGTTCCCGATCTGGTTGCCGATCGGCACGCCGAACATCGGCGGCCCGATCGCCACCGCGAGTGGCCTCGTGTTCATCGGCGCCACCACGGATTTCTACCTGCGCGCGTTCTCCACCGAGACCGGCGAAGAAGTCTGGAAGCGCCGCCTGCCGACGGGCGCGCACGCGACGCCGATGACGTATCGCTTGACGCCGACGGGCCGGCAGTTCGTGGTCGTGGCCGCCGGCGGCCACGGCATTCTCGGCACGCCGCCGAACGACGCGCTGATGGCGTTCGCGTTGCCGCAGCCGTAGCGCGCGCGTGCCGCTCGATCGAGGCAGAGGGGCCCGCATGAAGCTCTACGCGCGCCGCACTTCCTCGAACTGCCAGAAAGTGCTGTGGTTCCTTGGCGAGTTCGGCGTCGACTACGAGCTCGTCGCGACCGGTGGCGATGCGGGCGGGCTCGATGCGCCGTCCTATCGCGCGCTCAACCCGAACGGGCGCGTGCCAACGCTCGTGGATGGCGACGTCGCGATCTGGGAGTCGCACACCATCCTCCGGTACCTCGCGGCGAAGCTCGCACCCGAGCGCTTCTGGGTGAGTGACCCCGCCGAGCGCAGCCGCTTCGAGCGCTGGATGGACTGGTCGCAGGCGCAGCTCGACGCGGCGTTCATGGACCTGTTCTGGGGGCACTGGCGCACGCCCGCGGCGCAGCGAAACGTCGCGCAGAACGGGCTCCTGCTCGCGCGCTGCCGCCATTACATGCGCATCCTCGACCGTGCGCTCGCGGGGCGCCGCTTCTTGTTGGGCGACGCGCTGTCGCTCGCCGACGTTCCCGTCGGCGCGCTGATGTACCGCTACACCAACCTCGACGTCACGGATGAGCTGCTGCCGAACGTCGCGCGCGGGTATGCCGCGCTGTGCGAGCGCGAGCCCTTCCGCACGCACGTGATGCTGCCCTTCGACGAGCTGAAGGGGTGCCTGGCGTACTGAGCCGCGTCGACGGCTACGGCCGTAACAACTCCTGCGGATGCGGCGCGCCGAGCAGCTTCGCCGTGAGCTCCGTGACGGTGTTGTTCTGCTCCATCGCGCGGCTCTGCTCCGCGGTCATCAGGCCGTAGTGCAGCAGCTGCTGCGCGATGCGCATCATCACCACGCCGAAGCGGAAGCCCGCGAACACCTGGTAGTAGTGCAGGTGCTTCACGCGGTGGCCCGAGAGCGCTTCGTAGTGCGCCATCGCTTCGTCGTAGCTCGGGAAGCCCGCGAGCCGCGGCGTGTTGATCCCCTCGCTGTGGTGGCGGTCGAGGAACACGGCCCAGCCGAGATCCTTCTCGGGGCTGCCGACCGTCACCATCTCCCAGTCGAGCACCGCGGCCACGCGCGTGCCGTCGAAGAGGATGTTTCCGATGCGCGCGTCGCCCCAGACGAGGCCGTTGGGCTCGCCGCTCGGCTCGTTCGCTTCGAGCCACGCGAGCGCGCGCTCGATGATCGGCTGCTCGCGGCCCGCGGCCGCCCACGCGAAGTAATTACGGTAGAAGGCGAGCTCCTGCTCGAGCCCGTTCGCGAAGCCCGGCTTGCGCAGAAAGCCGAAGCCCGTCTTCTCCACGTCGAGGCGATGAATCTTCGCCATCGCCTCGAAGCCGCCGAGGAAGATCGCGCGGCGCTCTTCGGGCGAGATCTCGTGCATCCAGCCGCCCGCGTGATACGGCGGCTGGTCGGTGGGCACCCGCCCGTTCACGCACGCCATCACGTAGAACGGCGCGCCGAAGACTTCGGTGTCGCGCTCCGCGAGCCAGAGCGCCCGCGGCACCGGCACGTCGGTGCGGCCGAGCAGCTGCATCGTGCGGAACTGCAGGCCCATGTCGTACTCGGGGAACACCTGATATCCGATCGGCTGCACGCGCACGACGAGCGACTCGCTGCGCTGCGCCCCGCGCTCGCTCCAGGTCGCCTCGCACAGCAGCGTCTCGTTCGAGAAGCCGCTGCTCGTCGGCGAGGTCAGCGGCGTGATCGCGACGTCGCTCGCGCCCGGAATCGTGCGGGCGAGCCAGTCGCGGAATTTCCTGCCGTCGGTCTCGAGATCGCGCTTCCAGTGCGTGGGCATCGGAGCTCCTGCGAATGCGGCGCGCGACCGTAGGTGGATTGGAAACGATGCGCGAGCAACCGGTCCCGGGAGCTCGCAGCGCACTTCGCACTCCCGGTTGGCTCCGCTCGGCTGCACCTCGCTGCGCGCTTCGCTCGCGTCAGTCGAGCCCCGCGAGGTGCTCTTGCCCGAGCTGCCGCATCTGCTGCTCGATCCAGCGCGCGCGCCGCTGCGTGTAGGGGCCCGGCGCGCTCGCGCGCATCTTCTTCGGGCTCGGCAGCACGGCGGCGAGCGTCGTCGCTTGGCGCGCGGTGAGCTTGCTCGCGCTGCGGCCGAAGAACTTCTGCGACGCCGCCTCCACGCCGTACACGCCGTCGCCGAGCTCCGCGACGTTCAGATAGACCTCGAGGATGCGTCGCTTCGGCCAGGCCGTTTCGATCGCGACGGTGAAGTAGACCTCGAGTCCCTTGCGCAGCCAGCTGCGCTCGTGCCAGAGGAAGAGATTCTTCGCGACCTGCTGCGAGATCGTGCTGGCGCCGCGCTTGCGCTCGCTCTTGCGGTTGTGCTTCGCCGCCTTTCCGATCGCCTCGAAGTCGAAGCCGTCGTGCTCCGGGAAGCGCTGGTCCTCCGCTGCGACGACCGCGAAGCGCATCGCGGGTGCGATCTCGTCCCAATCGACCCACTCGTGCGCAATCCAGCCCTCGCCCGAGAACAGCCGCGCGAAGCCGTCGCGCAGCATGATGCTGCTCGCCAGCGGGTCGACGACGCGGAAGCACGCGACGGGCGCGAGCGGACCCAACAGCGCGAGCAGCAGCGCCGTCGCGAGCCAGCGCCGCCCGCTCCAGCGCGGCAGGCGCGAGAGCCAGCGGCCCCGCGCCGCGAACACGCGGCGCTGCCGTGGCCGCAGCGGCCTCGCTCGATCGAACAGCCCCACCTCGCGCCTCCTCGGTGGCGCGTACGTTTATCGGATCGCGATGGGATTGATCACCGCCTGCACCGCGCCCTTGAACTTGGGCTGGCCGAGCACGAACAGGAACTCGTGCGCGCCGTCCGCCGCGAGCTCGTTCGTGAACATGTTCTCGAGGATGTAGACGCCGTTCTTCGCGAGCAGCGTCTGGTGCACGTCGAACGGCCGGTTCGGGTTCTCGAACGGGATCACTTCGAGCCCCATCGTGTCCGCGCCCACCGCCACCACGCCGAGATCGGCGAGGTACTGCGCGCCCTCCACACCCAACCCCGGGTGCAGCAGCTTCGCGTAGTCGGGGTTCGCCGCGACGTCCTTCTGCCAACCCGAGTGGAAGATCACGACGTCGCCCTTGCCGATCGGCGCGAGCTTCTGGCGCTTCACGGCCGCGTCGATCTCAGACTTGTTATAGGCCGTGCCCGCGGGTACGCGGTCCATGCCCTTCAGCGCGGCCATGTCGAGCAGCACGCCGCGCGTGGCGATCGGCGGCACCGTGTCGGTGCCGAGCTGCTGGAGACCGCCGGGCTGCACGAAGTCCTGCGCGCGCAGGCCGTTGTAGTAGCGGTGGTTCACGCCGAGGTGGCCGAGGCCGTCGAGCTGCGAGCCGATGCCCAAGTAGGTCATCAGGATGTCGTCGTTGACCGTGAGGAGGTTCTCGCCGCTGGCGCTGCCGGTGCCGTCGTTCGACTGCGTTACCACGATGCCGAACTTGCGCGGCGGATAGGCGAGCGAGTCCGGGCCGGTCGTCATGCCGAGCGAGTACGTCTTGCCCGTCTTCACGAGCTTGGCGGCGCGCTTCGTTCCGTCGGCCGACAGGTTGTTCGCCGCGCCGATGCGGTCGTCCGCGCCGTAGCGCGACGGGTACCACGAGTCCTGCGCGAGCGCGGATGCTGTTACGGAGAAGGCGGCGATTGCGGCGAGCGCGAAGCGAAGCATGCGGGCCTCCAAGGGCGTGAGGTGTGAACGGGCGCGCGGAGTAAAGCGCATCTCGATGGCGGGTTTCGAGAGCACGCTGCGCGCTACTTCGAGTCGAGCGCGTGCACCGCGTCCCAGTCCGCGGGCGGCGGGGCTGTCGCGAACGCCTGCGCGCGGTCGCGCAGCAGCTCCGCCGCGGCGTCGGGCGCGCACGCGGCGAAGTCGCGCGCTGCCGCCGCGAACTCGCGTGCGCGGTAGTGCGCGAACGCCTGCGCCGTGCGCGCGACGAGTGCGCGCTGCGCCTCGCTCGCAGCGCCCGCGGGCGCGAGCGGCTCGTACAGGCGCACCGGCTGCGCGCGGCCCACGACGCGCACGCAGTCGACTTCGCGCGCGAGGATCGCGTCGCCGGCCTGCGCGCGCGTCGTCTCGGAGATGAGGATGCGCGTGCCGTACTGCTTGTTCGCGCTCTCGAGCCGCGCGGCGAGGTTCATCGCGTCGCCGACCGCGCGGTACGCGCGGCGCTCTTGGCTGCCGATCTCGCCCACCACGAGCGCTCCTGTGTGCAGGCCGATGCGGAAGCGCGGGCTCGGCAGGCCCGCGGCCTGCCAGCTCGCCGCGAGTCGCTCCAGCGCGTCGCGACACGCGAGCGCGGCGAGGCACGCCCTCACGGCATGGTCTGGCTGCGGCATCGGCGCGCCCCAGTACGCGACGACGCCATCGCCCACGAACTCGTTCACCGTGTCATCGCGCGCGAGTACCGCGCGGCACACCGTCTCGAAGTACTCGTTGAGGCGCGCCACGATCTCTTGCGCACCGAGCTTCTCGGCGAGGCTGGTGAAGCCGCCGATGTCGATGAAGCCCACGGTGAGCTCGCGCGCGACGCCGCCGACGGGCGCGAGCTCGGGGTGGCGCAGGATCTCCGCCGCGACTTCCTTCGACACGTAGCGCTCGAACGTGCGGCGCAGGCGATCCCGCTCGCGCAGGCCGCGCGTCATCTCGTTGAACGCGTCGCCGAGCTCGCCGAGCTCGTCCGGAGAGGCGATGCGCACCTCGGCGTCGAGCTCGCCGGCGCCGATGCGGCGCGCGGCCTTGGCGAGCGCGCGCACCGGCGTCGTGATGCCGCGCGCGATCGTGAATGCCGCTGCGAGCGAGGCAGCGAGAATCACCGCCACGACCGCGAGCAGCGACGTGCGCATGCTGCGCACGAACGCGCGCTCCTCGGCGTAGGACGCGATCAGCACGAACTCGGCGGTGGGCGCGTGCGCGATGGAGACGGGCGTGGTGCGCACCCAGTAGTCGGCGCCGAGCGGCGCCTGCTTTGGCGGCCCTTAGCCGAGCGAGAACCAGCGCTTCACCAGCTCGCACTCGGCCGCCGACGCGAGCGTCGACGCGACGAGACGGCCGTGCGCGACGAGCGCGAGATCGAGCCCCGCGACTTTCTTGAGCGTTTCGAGCGCCGCGGCGTCCACGCGCGCGCCCGCGATCACCACACCGTGAATCGCTTCGTCGAACACCACGGGGCGCGCGACCACCTCGTACACCGCTGGGCCCGCCGCGCGCGGCACGACCGCGAGGCCGGCGGCGTGCGGCTCGCGCTCGGTCCACACGCCGGAGGCCTCGCCGGTGTTCACCGTCTCCTGGAACAGCGCGAGCGCGGAGAGATCCTCGCCTGCGCGCCCCGGGTCGGACGCGGAGTAGAGCAGCCGGCCGTCCGCCGCGAGCAGTAACAACACGTCGCTGCGCGCAGCGAGCGCGAGGCCGGGCACGAGCGAGCGCAGGCGCAGGTGCGCGTCCTGCGTCGCGGCCTCGGCGCTGGCGCCGCCGCTCGCAGCGCCGAGCCCGAGGTCGGGCGCTAGCGACGCGGTGGAGAGCACCGTGCGGAACTGCGGATTGCTGCGCGCGAGCGACTCGATCTCGTCCGCGACGAAGCGCGCGCGCAGGCGGCCGAGCTCCACGAACGCGGCGCGCGTCTGCTCGAAGCGCGCCGCGAAGCTCTCCTCCGCGCGCTCGCGCGAGACGCGCTCCAGCGCGACGCCCGCGATCGCGAGCGCACACAGCACCAGCGCCGCGAACGCGAGAAAGAGCTTCGTCGCGAAGCGGCGCGGACCGAGCACGCCTACCTCTCGAGCTCGCTGCCCGGCGGCGGGTACTCCGTGCCGTCCTTGCGCTTGTGGCCCGGGATTGCGCGGGCGGTCAGCTCGAAGTCCGCGCGTGCCGTAACACCTGTCGCGACTTCGATCTCGCGGCGCACCGGCTCGGCGCCCGGCGTCCACGCGTGGAGCGTGTGGCGGCCCGGCAGGACGCCGCGAATCGTGAACGTGCCGTCCGGCGCCGCGAGCGCGTAGGCCGCGTTCTCCAGCACGACGACGTAGGCGATCATGTGCGGGTGGATGTTGCAGTAGACGGGCACGAGGCCCGCGCGCTCGAAGCGCTCGCGCTTCGGCGCGTCGCTCGATTTGTACTGGCCGAGGTCGAACGACTTCACGGGCGAGACCGAGAACACGTTGTGGTAGATGCGGTCGCGGTTCGGGAACGCGACCTCCTGGCCCGCGACGACCGGCAGGAGCCGCGGCGCGAATTGCTCGCCGCGCTGATCGAGGGTCGCGGGCGCGCGGGTCGGCGGCGCACTCGTGAAGCCAGTCACGTAAACCACGACATCGCGCACGTCCGCGACGCGCTCGGGCTTGCCGAACAGCTTCTTGCGCGAGAGCGCGACCCGGCCCTCGATCTCGCCGACCTGCTGCGCGAAGGCAGGCGCGGACGCGAGGCCGATCGCTAGCGCGAGAAGCGCTCGCGCGAGCCGTTTGCGCGCCTTCGACATGCCGTCACTGTATCGCCGGAGCCTCTCGATGCGTGCCGCGTTCCTAATGATCATGCTGGCCCTCGCCCCCGCTGCGCACGGCGGCGAGCGCCCGGCCTTCCGCGATCTGCGCTTCGACGAAGACTGGAGCGTGCTTGCAGAGCCGAGCTCGCTCGCGAGCCGCGACCGCTTCGACGCCGCGAAGTGGATCGCGCTCGGCGACGGCGCGGCGCTCTCGCTCGGCGGCCAAGCGCGCGTGCGCTTCGAAGTTTGGGACGGGTACAGCTTCGGCGCGCCCGCGGACGACGACGACGCGCTCTGGCTGACGCGGCTGCGCCTGCACGGCGACCTGCACGTCGGCGAGCGCTTCCGCGTGTTCGTGGAGGCGAAGGCGGCGTTCACGAGCGAGCCGCGCTCCTTTGGCGGAGTACGCGCGACGGACTCGGACACGATCGACCTGCAGAACGGCTTCGTCGAGTGGGAGCAGCCCGTCGCGAGCGGCGCGAAGTGGCGCGCGCGCGTCGGGCGCCAAGAGCTGCGGCTCGGCAAGCAGCGCCTCGTCTCACCGCTCGATTGGGCAAACGCGCGCCGCACCTTCGACGGCGCGACGCTCGAGTGGCTCGGCGCGCGCACGGACCTCGCCGTGTTCGCCGTCGCGCCCGTGCGCGTGCGCCCGTACGAGCGCAACGACCACGTCACCGGCCTCGGCTTCTGGGGCGTGCACGCGCGGCGCAGCTTCGAGAACGCCGCGATCGCAGACGCTTTTTACTACGGCCTCGCGCGCGAACGCGGCGGCGAAGACGAGCGCCGGCACACGCTCGGCGCGCGTGGCTCGCTCGCGATCGCGGGCACACGCTTCGACGTCGAAGGCGAAGCCGCCTACCAGTTCGGCTCGCTCGGAAGCGCGGACATCTCCGCGGGGATGCTCGCGGCGCAGCTCGGCTATTGGGTGCAGGGCCTGCGCACGTCACCGCGCTTCTTCGTCGGCTTCGACTGGGCGAGCGGCGACGCGCGCGCGGACTGCGACATCGCCACGTTCGACCAACTCTTCCCGCTCGGACACGCCTACTTCGGAGTCGCGGATCTGGTCGCGCGCCAGAACGTGATCGCCGCGAGCGCCGGCGTCTCTCTGCGCCCACTGCCCGCACTCGTGACCGAGCTCGCGGTGCATCATTTTCGCCGCGCAGGCCGAGGCGCTGGCCTCGCGAGCGCGGGCGGCGCGCCGCTGCGCGCGCCAGCGCCGGGGGCGTCGCGCGAAATCGGCGAAGAGATCGACCTCACCGCCGTCTACCGCCTCGGCCCGCACACGCAGCTCGGCGGCGGCTACGCGCACTTCTTCGCCGGCCACTTCCTGCGCGACACCGGCGCGCATCGCGATGTCGACTTCTTCTACCTGTTCGCGCAGCTCACGTTCTGAGCGTGCGACCGAGAATCGCCGCGCGATAGCCTGGGCCCATGCCGAAGCCGCTGATCGCGCGCCTCATCTTTCTCCTCGTCGTCGCCGTGATGGCGCACCTCTACTTCCGGCGCGAGGCCGCAGAGCAGATCGCGGCGCAGCGCGAAACGGCGGCGCCGGCCGCAGATGCGGCACCGGGGGCGCCGGTCGCGGCGCCGCAGTCGGACCGGCTCGGGCCCTGCGAAGTCACGCACGTGACCGACGGCGACACGCTGAACGTGCGCTGCGACGGGCGCAAAGAGCGCGTGCGCATGCTGCAGATCGACACGCCCGAGCGCGACGACGCGCTGTACGAGGAAGCCGGCGACGCGCTCGAAGCACTGATCGCGGGCCGCAACGTCGAGCTCGAGCTCGGCGACGAGGAGCGCGACGACCACGGCCGGCTGCTCGCGTACGTGTGGGCGGGCGACGAACACCTCAACCTCGCGATGATCCGCGCCGGCTGGTCGCCCTACTTCGATCGCTACGGCGCGGGCCGCTATCCGCGCGAGTTCGCGGACGCGGAGCGTGCGGCGCGCGAGGCGCGGCTCGGCATCTGGGCGCACGAGTCGCGCTGGCACTCAGGCGCCGATCAGCGCCTCGAAGTTCTTGCTGTAGAAGCGCTCGATCGCGTCCGCGGGCGTGTGCTTCAGCGTCGCGTCGAAGCGGCGGATCGGGTCGTCGGTGCCTTCGTGGTGCGGGTAGTCGGAAGAGAAGAGCATCGCCTCGGCGCCGCACTGCTCGATCAGCCAGCCCACGTCTTCGCCCGCGAAGGGCGTGAACTTCACGCGCTGGCGAATCGTCTCGCTCGGCAGCTCGGGCAGCGCCTGTAGCTGCGGCTGCAGGCGGCGGAAGGCGCGCAGCGAGTGGTCGATGCTGCGCAGGAACGAGGGCACCCAGCTCGCGCCGAGCTCGGTGACGGCGCAGCGCAGCGCGGGGAAGCGCGCGAACACGCCGTCGAACACGAGCGCCGATAACAACAGCGTCGGCGCGAAGCCGACCGCGGTGAGCGCGTGGGCGTCGCGCGGCGCGTCGTCGTTCTGCGGCATGCGCGGGAAGCCGTTCTCGGTGAAGCCGCGTGGGATCGCCTTGTACGCGCCTTCGGCGCCGACGTGCAGCGCGAACGGCGTGCGCCGCTCGGCGAAGCGCGCCCACACCGGGTCGTAGTCGCGATGTGAGAACGAGCGCGCGCCCTCCGGCGCCACCATCTCCACGAGCACGGTCTTGCAGCCGAGCGCGAACGCTTCGTCGATGAGCCCCGCCGTGCGCTCCGGACCGAGGCGCAGCGGCGCGAAGCCGACCGGGAGCAAGCGCGCGTCCGCCTGCCCGTACTCCGCCATGCCGCGGTTCAACGCGCGCGTGCCGGCGACGAGCACCTCTTCGTCCTCGGTGAACGTGAACTGGTTGAATGCGAGCGTCGGGAACAACAGCTGCCGCTCGAAACCGAGCAGATCGAGCGCTCGCGTGCGCTCCTGCGCGTCCCACGCGCCGAGGCCGTGCCAGCCCTTGCGCGCCATCGCCATCAGCTCCGCCTCGGCGCGCGCGCGCTCGCCCGCGTCCGCGCGCCGCCGCTCGTAGGCGCGCTCCGCCTCCGCGAGCCGCTCCCGCCCCGCGTCGTCGCCCGCAAGGTACGGCGGGATGCGCTCGCGCATGTGCGGATCCGCGTACGACGCGAGCCAATCGGCGCGCTCCATCAGGTGCGAGTCCGCGTCGAGGATTCTGCGCGCGCCGGCGTACGTCATGGGGCGCAGCATACGCCGTGCAACGGGGACGTACGTGCATCTCTCCCCTCCTCGGTGCACGCGAGCTATGCACGGGCGTCCCCCATGCGCGTTGCACGTACGTCCCCGTTGCACGTCGGAGACTTCGCATGTCCCTCAAGCTCGTGATCGGCTCGAAGAATTTCTCCTCGTGGTCGCTGCGCGCGTGGCTGGCGCTCGAGCACACGGGCGCCCCGTACGAGGAGGCGCTCATCTCGTTCGGCAACCCGGACTGGCGCGAGCAGATCAGGCGCGTCTCACCGAGCGGGAAGGTGCCGTTCCTGATCGACGGCGCGCTCGGCATTTGGGACTCGCTCGCGATCACCGAGCACCTCCACGAGAAGTTCCCCGCCGCCAGCCTCTGGCCGCGTGACGCCGCGTCGCGTGCACTGGCGCGCAGCGCGGCGGCCGAGATGCACAGCGGCTTCACGGCGCTGCGGCAGAACATGCCGATGGACATTCAGACGAGCGCGCCGGGCAAGGGCCACACGCCGGAAGCGCTCGCGGATGCGGCGCGCGTGCAGGAGATCTGGCGCGCGTGCCGCACGCGTTTCGGCGCCGGCGGCCCGTTCCTGTTCGGCGCGTTCTCCGCCGCCGACTGCTTCTACGCGCCGGTCGTGTTCCGCTTCCTCGGCTACGGCGTTCCGCTCGACGCCACCGCGCGCCCCTACTGCGACGCGATGCTCGCGCACCCCGGCGTCGCGAAGTGGCGCGCCGCGGCGCTGAAGGAGCCGCACGTCGATCACTGAAGGCGGGCTCAACTCAGCGGAGAGTCGCCCTCCACATCCACCTGCCCCGTGATGCGCCGCCGGAAGTGCGACCACGAGAGGCCGATGCCGAGGATCAGGCCCAACGCGACGAGCGCGATCCACATCAGCGCGCTCGTGTTCGCGGGATCGAGCCAGCCGTTGTCGATCGCCAGCCACACGAACGCGCCGACGATGCCGGCGATCAGCGCGGCGCCGACGAAGCCGATCGATTGCAGCGCAGCCCGCACGTAGAGAACCCAAGCTGCGGCCAATAACAAGCCGGCGATCAGCTTCTCGGGCCCGAATTCCTCGATGCTCTCCGTTGCCCAGCGCAGGTAGTTCCAGCGCGTCGGGTTGAGCGTCGCGAGCACGAGCGCGATCGCGAGGCCGATGCGCAGCGCGACGCCGCCGGCGGTGATGCTGCCTGCTGCCATGCGATCTCCCTAACGACTCGCGAGCGCCTTCTGCACGCGGCTGTGTCGCATGCCGTACGCGAAGTAGACGGCGAGACCGAGACCGAGCCAGATCAAGAAGCGCTCCCAGGTGACCCAAGGAAGCGCGGACATGAGGTAGAGGCAGATCGCGATCGAGGCCGGCGCGACGAACCAAACGGCGGGGCAACGGAAGGGGCGACGGCGGTCGGGGTCGGTCACGCGGAGGACCAGCACCCCCGCCGAAACGATCACGAACGCGAAGAGCGTCCCGATGCTGACGAGATGGGCGAGCGTCTCCAGCGTGCCGAGCCCCGCGAGCGGCGCGACCACGGCGCCCACGAGAAGCGAGGAGAGGTACGGGGTCCCGAAGCGCGGGTGAATCTTGCTGAAGAACGCGGGCAGGAGCCCGTCGCGCGACATCGCGAAGAAGACGCGAGACTGACCGAGCAGCATCACGATCAGCACGCTCGGCAGCCCGACGATCACGCCGAACGAGATCGCGCTTGCTGCGAAGTTCTCGCCGACGCTGCGGAACGCACTGGCGACCGGCGCCGCCTTGTCGATCTCCGCGACGGGCACCATGCCGGTGAGGATCGCCGATACGATCAGGTAGAGCAGCGTGCAGACGGCGAGCGAGCCGATGATGCCGATCTTCATGTCGCGCTCGGGATTCCGCGATTCCTCGGCGGCCGTGGTGACCGCGTCGAACCCGATGTACGCGAAGAACACGGTGGCCGCGCCCGTGACGATTCCGAAGAGACCTTTCTCGGGGTGGAGGAACGGCGTCCAGTTCTCGGGGTTCACGTAGCCGACGCCGAGGGCGATCACGAGCAGCACGACTGCGGTCTTCAGCGCCACGAAGATCGCGTTGGTGCGCGCGCTCTCGCGCACGCCGATCACGAGCAGTGCGGTGACTACGAGCAGAATCAGGAACGCGAGGACGTTGAAGTAGACGCCGTTCGCGAAATCGGGCTGGCCCGAGATCGCGTGGGGGAGCGCCACGCCGAGATCGCCGAGCAGCCCGTACGCGTAGCCCGACCAGCCCGACGCGACTGCGCTCGACGCGAGCGCGTACTCGAGCACGAGATCCCAGCCGATGATCCACGCCACGAGCTCGCCGAGCGTCGCGTAGCCATAGCTATAGGCGCTGCCCGAAATCGGGATCATCGTGGCGAACTCGGAGTAACAGAGCGCGGCGAAGCCACACGCGAGGCCCGCGAGCGCGAACGAGAGCACGACCGCGGGGCCGGCGTCGTCCACCGCGGCGACGCCCGTGAGCACGAAGATGCCCGTGCCGATGATCGCCCCGATGCCGAGCAGCGTGAGCTCGAGCGGCCCGAGCGCGCGCTTCAGCGAGTGATCTTTGCTCGCGAGGTACGCGTGAAACGACTCGACCGGCTTGCGCGCGAAGAGCTTGGCCATGCAATCCCCAGGGTTCGCGTTGCGGCGAAGGGGGATCGCTGCGAGCGCGCGCGCAGAGTATCAGCGCGAGTGGGGGGAGCGAGGCCTCACTGCACGCCGCTCCGCGCTCGCTCGAACCGCCACAGCGGGATCCACGTCGCCAGCGCGAGCACGATCTGCGAGGCGCCCGCCACGACGAACGCGGCCTGATAACCCGCGAGCGAGCCGTGCTCGCGAGACACGAGCGCGCTCACCGCGCCGCCCACCAGCGGCCCCACGATGAAGCCGAGGCTGCCGGCGGCGTTGAAGGCGCCGAGCGACATCGTGCGGATGCGCTCCGGGGTCGTCTCGGTGGTCATCAGCATCGAGGGCATGAACATCACCGCGGCCGTGATGCCGGTGAGGGGCATCGCCCACCAGAACCACTCGCGCGGCCAGAAGCCGAGGCTCGCGACGAAGATGCCGTAGATGAGACTGCCGCCCGCGAGCAGCAGGGCGCGGGAGGTGCGCTGCGCGACCAGCCCGAACGGAAACGACAGCACCGCGAACGGCAGCATGAACGACGCGATTAGGGCGCCGACCTCGAGGCGCGGGAGGTCGTGCTCGTTCCGCATCAGGAACGAGAACGTGGTGGTGAAGAAGCCGACCGTGAAGCGATCCGCGAAGGAGTAGGTGAGCGGCAGCGCGACGATCGGGTGCGCGCGCACGAGCGCGGCGATCTCGCGGAAGCTCGGGCGCGCCTCGCCCGCGCGCCCCGTCTCGCGCACGAGCGCGGCGGCGAGCACGGCCGCGATGAGCACGATCGCGGCGCCGGCCTGGAGCGGCAGCAGCTCGCCGCGCTCGCCGAGCTGCGCACCGATCGGCGCGCCGAGCGCAACGCCTAACAAGAGGCCGGAGCCCACGACGCCGAGCGCGAGGCTGCGCTCGTGCTCGGGCCGCGCCCCCGAGGCGACGCCCATCAGCAGCGACAGCGCGCCGATGTGTGCGCAGCCCTCGACGAAGCGAATCGCCATGAACGCGGCGAACGGGAAGTCGGCGGTGAGTGCGAGGAAGCAGAGCGCGTCGAGCGCGAGCGCAGCGACGAGCAGCCCGCGGCGGCGGCCCCAACGATCCGCCAGCGCACCCGCGAGGGGCGCCGCGAGGAACGCGCCGATCATGTTGATCGACATGAACGCGTGCGCCGCGAACTCCGACACCGCAAAGCGGTGCTGCACGAGCTCGCGCAGCCCCGTAATCGGCAGCGTCACGGGCAGCAGCACCAGCACCGCGAGCACGCCGAGCCCCGCGATGCGCGCCCCGCTGTAACGCACGCCTCCGTCTGCGCCCTCGCCGCTCACGTTCGCGCCGCCTCCGCTTCTGCCGTGCGCCGCAGTCGCGGCGGTCGAGCCAGCTGCGCGAGGATGTGGGCGAACCGGGCGCGAGCGCAACGGGACTGCTGCACGTACGTCCCCGTTGCACGTGCAACGGGGACGTACGTGCATCTCTCGCAAGCTCGTAACGAGAGGGGAATCGCGATGTCGTTCGATGCCGTGCTGATCGCCAACCGCGGGGAGATCGCGATTCGCGTCGCGCGCGCGTGCGCAGAGCTGGGGCTGCGTAGCGTCGCGGTGTACGCGGAGGACGACGCGCGCTCGCTGCACGTGCGGCGCGCGGACGCGGCGGTCGCGCTGCGCGGCAGCGGACCCGCGGCGTATCTCGACATGGCGCAGCTCGTTGCCGCGGCGCGCGCGAACGGCTGCGGCGCGATCCACCCCGGCTACGGCTTTCTCTCCGAGAGCGCGGCGTTCGCGGCGAAGTGCGCGGAGGCGGGCGTCGTTTTCGTGGGCCCGAGCGTCGAGGCCCTCGACGCCTTCGGCGACAAGAGCAAGGCGCGCGCGCTCGCGGAGAAGTGCAGCGTGCCGGTGCTGCGCGGCACGAACGGGCCGACGTCGCTCGCGGACGTGCGCGCGTTCTTCGCCGAGACGGGCGCGGTGATGATCAAGGCGATCGCCGGCGGTGGCGGGCGCGGCATGCGCGCGGTGGCGCGCGCGGAGGAGCTGGAAGAGGCGTATGCGCGCTGCCGGTCCGAGGCCGAGAAGGCCTTCGGCGTCGCAGACGTGTACGTGGAGGAGTGGCTACCGCGCGCGCGGCACCTCGAGGTGCAAGTCGTTGTGGACGGGACGGGCGCGGTCTCGCACGTGTGGGAGCGCGAGTGCACCGTGCAGCGCCGGCACCAGAAGATCGTGGAGCTCGCGCCGAGCCCAGCGCTCGATGCCGACGCGCGCTCGCGCCTGCTCGCCTACGCGGTGAAGCTCGCGAAGTCCGTGAAGTACCGCGGGCTCGGCACGATCGAGTTCCTGCTCGATGCGGGCGATTCCTCGCGCATCGCGTTCATCGAGGCGAACGCGCGGCTCCAGGTGGAGCACACCGTCACCGAGGTTGTTACGGGCATCGACCTCGTGCGCGCACAGCTCGAGATCGCGCGCGGCAAGACGCTCGCGCAGCTCGGCCTCGCGCAGCGCGAGATCGCGGCGCCGCGCGGCCACGCGATCCAGCTGCGCGTGTGCACCGAGACGATCGCGCCCGACGGCGGCGTGCGGCCGACGGGCGGCACGCTCGCGGCGTTCGACGTGCCGAGCGGCCCCGGCCTGCGCGTCGATCACTACGGCTACGCCGGCTACACGACCAACCCGCGTTACGACTCGCTGCTCGCGAAGGTGATCGCGCACGCGCCGGGAACGCACTTCGCCGACGCGATCGCGCGCGCCGACCGCGCGCTGTCCGAGCTGCGCGTCGAGGGCGTCGCCACGAACGCCGCGTTCTTGCAGGCGATCCTGCGCCACCCCGACTTCGCGGCCGCGCGCGTGACGACGCGCTTCGTCGACGAGCACGCGGCCTCGCTCGTCGCCGCCGCTGCGAACGCAGACACGGAGCCTGCGCTCAACTTCGCGTCGAGCGAGCTGCCCCAGGCGCGCACTGCCGCGAGCGCAAAGCCCGTGCTCGCAGGCGCAAGGCTCGGCACCGCCGATCCGCTCGCGGTGCTCGATTACGGCAAGGGCGGCGCAGACGTCGTCACGGAGACGCCGCCGCAGGCAGAGGCCGCGATCCTCGCGTCGAGCGACGAGGATGCGCCCGCGGGCACGGTCGCGGTGCGCGCGCCGCTGCAGGGCACGATCGTCTCGGTGGACACACGCGAGGGCGCCGAGGTCGCGCAGGGCGCGCAGCTGCTCGTGATGGAAGCGATGAAGATGGAGCACGTCGTCGCCGCGCCCGCGAGCGGCATCGTGCGCGGCGTGGCGGTCGCGAAGGGCGACACGGTGTTCGAGGGCCACGCGCTCGTGTTCCTCGAAGAGGCGAGCGTGTCCGTAACAACCGAGGCCAAGCAAGCCGACGCGGACCCGAACTACATCCGCCCCGATCTCGCCGAGGTGTTTGCGCGCCACTCCGTCACGCTCGACGAGAATCGCCCTGCTGCGGTCGAGCGCCGGCGCAAAACGGGGCAGCGCACCGCGCGCGAGAACGTGAACGAGCTGCTCGATCCCGGCTCCTACATCGAGTACGCGCCGCTCGTGGTCGCGGCGCAGCGGCGGCGGCGCAGCATGGACGATCTGATCGCGAATACGCCGGCGGACGGCATGATCGCCGGCATCGGCAGCGTGAACGGCGACCTGTTCACCCCTGAGAAGTCGCGCTGCGTCGTGATGTCGTACGACTACACGGTGCTCGCGGGCACGCAGGGCGGGCAGAACCACCGCAAGAAGGACCGCCTGTTCGAGCTGGCCGAGCGCATGCGGATGCCGGTCGTGTTCTTCGCCGAAGGCGGCGGCGGGCGGCCGGGCGATACCGATGGCATCGGCGGCGCGGGCCTCGATTGCCTCGCATTCCAGTACTGGGGCCAGCTATCAGGGCTCGTGCCGCTCGTCGGCATCACGAGCGGCTTCTGCTTCGCGGGCAACGCCGCGATCCTCGGCTGCTGCGACATCGTGATCGCGACCAAGGGCTCGAACATCGGCATGGGCGGCCCGGCGATGATCGAGGGCGGCGGGCTCGGCATCTTCAAGCCCACCGAGGTCGGGCCGCTCGACGTGCAGTTCCGCAACGGCGTCGTCGACATTCGCGTCGAGGACGAGCGCGAAGCCGCGCAGGTGGCGAAGAAGTACCTCGCGTACTTCCAGGGCCCGCTCGCGAGCTGGGAGTGCGCGGACCAGCGCTTGTTACGGCGCGCGATTCCCGAGAACCGGCTGCGCATGTACGACATCCGCGCGCTGATCGCGACGCTCGCCGACGCCGGGAGCGTGCTCGAGCTGCGCCGCGGCTTCGGCCACGGCATGGTGACGGCGCTCGCGCGCATCGAGGGCCGCCCCGTCGGAGTCGTCGCGAACAACCCCGCGCACCTCGCGGGCGCGATCGACAGCGAGGCTGCCGACAAAGGTGCGCGCTTCCTCCAGCTCTGCGACGCCTACGACATCCCCGTCGTGTTCCTGTGCGACACGCCGGGCATCATGGTCGGCCCCGAAGTCGAGAAGACCGGCCTCGTGCGCCACGCCTCGCGCCTGTTCGTGATCGGCGGCTCCCTGACCGTTCCGTTCGTAACGATCGTGCTGCGCAAGGGCTACGGCCTCGGCGCACAGGCGATGGCGGGCGGCAGCTTCAAGGCGCCGATCTTCACCGTGTCGTGGCCGACGGGCGAGTTCGGCGGCATGGGCCTCGAGGGCGCGGTGAAGCTCGGCTACCGCAAGGAGCTCGCCGCGGAGACCGACCCGGCCAAGCGCAAGGCGCTGTTCGATCAGATGGTGAAGCGCATGTACGACCACGGGAAAGCCGTGAGCACCGCGAGCACGTTCGAGATCGACGACGTGATCGACCCCGCCGACTCGCGCCGCTGGATCACACGCGCGCTCGTATCGTCACCGCCGCCTCTGCCGCGCGCGGGAAAGAAGCGCCCGTGCGTGGATACGTGGTGAGCGCGTGAGGCGATCGATCGATCACGCAGAGCTGCACCGCATCGTGAACGACCGCTCGCTCGGCGCGCGCTTCTTCGAGGTGTTCTGCGATCACTGCCACCCCACCGACTCGCTCTATCTCGACCCGATCTTCGGCGCGTTCTACGGCCGAGAAGCGATCCGCGCGTGGCTGGTGCCGGTGATGACGATGGTCGGCAACGTGAGCTTCGATGCGACCGAGCCGCCGCTCTTCGTGCGCGGCGCGAACGGCGAGGACACCTCGCTCGACGAGTGGGTGCTCCAGGCAGTGCTTCCAGACGGCTCGAAGGTCCCGTTCACGCGCGGCGCCAGCGTGCGCAAGTTCCGCGACGGCTGGGTCGTCTACGCCGCCGACTACTTCGATACGCATCCGATGCGGCTGGCGCAGGTGCAAGCGGCTTCGGAAGCCGCCGGCTCGAGCGTGGGCGTGAACGACGTCTCACGCTTCGGCGGCGTCACCTCGCTCGCGGAGCAGCTCGCGCGCGACCGCAAGCGCTGAGACACGAAACGCCCGCAGCGTCTCCGCTGCGGGCGCTCGTTGTTAGGGAACCTCGGCTAGTAGTTGACGCGCGTCGTGAAGCCGAAGGTGCGCGGCTGGTTCGTCAGGAACCCCACGCGCGCCCGGCCTCCGCGCTCTCGGTCGAGCGCCAGCTCGGCGCGCTCGTCGCCGAGGTTGTTGACGTAGAAGGCCAGCTCCCACCTCTCGTTGCGAACGCCGAGGCGGATGTTCGCGAGGTCGTAGGAGCTGAGCTTCGGGTCGAAGCTGAGCTGCGAGACCGATGTGTTGCCGACGTTGGTGAAGAGGTTCACGGGGTTCAGGAACGAAGGATCCTGATCGCCCGTCTGCGTCCAGCGCGAGCCGACGTGCTGGTACGAGACCGTCGCAAAGCCGTCCATGTCCTTCACGATCGCGGGCGCGGTGTAGGTGAGCGCGGCCGAGAGCTGGAACTTCGGGATCGTGGGCAGCCGGCGGCCCTTCTTCAGCCCGCCCACCACGACCGGCGGACCGACCGGCGGCTGTGACGTGACGGTCGAGCGCAGCTCCGCGTCCGTGTAGTTCGCGGCGAACTGCACATCGACGTTGTCGATCGGGCTCGCCGCCAGTTCGAACTCGATGCCCATCGACTGCGCCTTCGGCACGTTGAACACGATGCGCGAGGAGCAGGTACCGGCGTCGAGGGTCGCCTGCAGATCGCGAATCTTCGTGAGGAAGCCGGCGACGTTCGTCGTGAGGCGCCCACCCATGAACTGCGTCTTCACACCGATCTCGTGGTTGAGCACTCGCTCGTCGCTGAACGTGTCGAAGCCGCCGAAGGTCTGCGCGTCCTGGGGCGTGCAGATCGGGAGGTTCAGCGGGTCGTTGATGCCGCCGAGCCGGAAGCCTTCGGCGACCTGGTAGCTGACCTCGATGTTTTCCGTCGGCGTGAGCGAGATGATGCCGCGGCCGTTGAAGCCGTCGGACGAGGTCGAGCCTTCGAGACCGATCGTCTGGTCCGCGAAGATGCCGTCGAAGTTCAGCGTGCGGTCCTCGTGGAACGTGTACCAGCGCACGCCACCGGTGAGGTGCACGAGACCGGCCCACGACAGCGTCGTCTCCGCGAAGATCGCTTCCTGCTTGAAGTCGTACGGGATGCGCGAGAAGAACAGCTGATCGGTGCCGGCGATGATGCCCGCCGTCGGGATCCCGGAGAGCGTCTCGAAGCCCGGGACGTTGAGCGTCTGCCCGTAGTCGCGGTCGATGTTGCTGTAGAAGTAGCCCGCGACCCAGTCGATCGTGTCGATCCACGGCTGGTCGATCTCGTGAGCGCCCGCGGCCCGGAGCTCCTGCGTGATCGTCTTCACGTCGGTCGCATCATCGAGCGGCGCGTCGAGCATGTAGATGCTCGGGCCGAACCCGATCGAGCCGCCCGTGATGCTCGCCGTCAGCTGCGTCGCGTCGCGCTTCATCAGGATGTCGCGATCGCTGAACGACGTGATCGAAGTGATCGTGAGCCAGTCGGTGGCGTTGATCGTGATGTTCAAGTCGGCGAGCAGAAACTTGTCGATGAACTTCTCGGTCAGCTGCCGGAACTGCTCGCGCTTGCCGAGGCTCACCGGAGGCTGCGTGATCGCCGTCGTGAACTCGTTCGCGAGAATGTTGAAGCGGTCGACGCGATTCATGCCGTCGACGTCGACCTGCTGGTAGACGATGCGCGGCGTGATGCTGACGACGTCGCTCGGCTGGAACAGCAGCGACGCGCGGAAGCCCCAGCGATCGCCTTCGTTCACATCGTGGTCTTTGCCGTTCGGCGTCCGCGCATCGAGGAAGCCCGGAAACGCCGTCCAGTAGCCGGCCACGCGTAGACCGAGCTTGTTCTCGATCAGCGGGTAGTTGATCACGCCCTTGAGGTCGCCGCCGCGTCCGCCGTCCTGCACGAAGTTGATGCCCGCTTCGAGCGCGGCGTCCACTTCCTCGAGGTTCGGCTGGTTCGTGATGTAACGGACCGTGCCCGACACCGAGCCCGAACCGAACAGCGTGCCTTGCGGCCCGCGCAGCACTTCGACGCGGTTCAGGTCGAACAGGTCGAGGTCCGGCGTGAACAGCGAGAGCGAGACCACCGACTCGTCGAGGTAGATGCCGACCTGCTCCTTCACGCCGGGCTGGTCGCGCACGATCTGGCCCGCCGAGATGCCGCGCATGGCGACCTGGCTCTGGCCGGGGCCGAGGTTCTGCACCGAGAGGCTCGGCACGATGCGCGCGATGTCCTCGAGGTTGCCCGAGCCCGCCTCGCGCAGGTCTTCGCCGGTCTTCGCGCTGATCGCGAAGGGCACGTCCTGCACGCTCTCCTCGCGCTTGCGCGAGGTCACGATGATCACCTCGGCCTCGTCCTCCTCGGGCGCTGCAGGCGCGTCTTGGGCGGCGGCTGCGATCGGCAGCGCGAACGACGCCGCGAGCAGCCAGCGGAGCCAATGGTGCTGTGAAATGAGGTCCCCTTTTGTTCCATCGCGCGGGCCCAATCGGCGCGCGAAGCCGCCCTTCTACCCCTGACGTTTCGTGACCGCCAGCACTTTCCGCCGACTCTCAGTCGCTGTGGCACCCTCGAGCGCCCGATGCACACCCACTTCTCCTACCTCTGGGAACGAGTCGCCGACGCCACCCCGAATGCGCCCGCGGTGGTCCAAGGCGCGCGCGCCTTCAGCTGGCGCGAGTACGACACGCGCGCAGCAAGGCTCGCGCAGGCCTTCCTCGATGCCGGCCTCGGCGCCCACTCCAAGGTGGGCATGTACCTCTACAACTCGCCCGAGTACTGCGAGACGAACTACGCGGCGATGAAGATCCGCGCGGTGCCGGTGAACGTGAACTACCGGTACCTCGACGACGAGCTCGCCTACCTGCTCGACAACTCCGACAGCGAGGCGCTCGTCTATCACAGCTCGCTCGCGGATCGCGTCGCGCGCGTCGCGCCGCGCATGCCGAAGCTGAAGCTGCTGGTCGAGGTCGACGACGGCCCCGCGAGCGACGGCGCGCACGACGTCGCGCGCGCAGTGAGGTACGACGACGTGCAGCGCACGAAGTCGCCCGCCGCCCGCGTCGCGCCACACGGCGACGAGATCTACATGTTCTACACCGGCGGCACGACGGGCATGCCGAAGGGCGTGATGTACCCGCTGTCGGGCTTCACCGAGTTCTTCCTCAAGACGTACCCGCAGATGGTCGGGCTCGCGCCAGTGCCCGATCCGAGCGCACTGCCCGGCCTCGCGAAGCAGCTGCGCGACGCGGGCCAGGCGACCGTCGCGATGTCGGGGCCGCCGCTGATGCACGGCACCGGCTGCTGGCTCGGCATGATGGTGCCGCACCTGCTCGGCGGCACCGCGGTGTTGTTAGAGAAACGCGGCCTCGATCCGGTCGAGCTGTGGAGCACGGTCGCGCGCGAGCGCGTGAACCTGCTCGTCGTCGTCGGCGACGCGTTCGCGAAGCCGATGCTGCGGGCGCTCGAGGAGAACCCCGGGGCGCTGGGATGCGTCGTGCCTCGGCCTGATGGTCTCGAGCGGCGCGATGTTCTCGCTCGAGGTGAAGCAGGCGCTCACCGCGCAGCTGCCGAGCCTCACGATCGCGGACGTGCTCGGCTCGACGGAAGGCGGCATGGGCATGTCGTTCGCGAAGAAGGGCGCGACCGCCGAGACCGCGAAGTTCCGCCTCAACCCGACGACGCGCGTGTTCAAGGACGACGGCACGGAGGTGAAGCCGGGGTCGGGCGAGATCGGCATGATCGCCAACGGCGGAATGGTGCCGCTCGCCTACTACAAAGACCCTGAGAAGTCCGCGCGCACGTTCAAAGAGGTGAACGGCCAGCGCTACTCGTTCCCCGGCGACATGGCGACGGTCGAGGCCGACGGCACGATCACGCTGCTCGGCCGCGGCTCGAACTGCATCAACACGGGCGGCGAGAAGGTCTTCCCCGAGGAGGTCGAGGAGGCGCTGAAGAAGCACCTCGCCGTCGAGGACGCGCTCGTGTTCGGCGTGCCCGACGATCGCTTCGGGAATCGCGTCGTCGGCGTCGCCTCGCTCGCCGCGGGGGCCAGCGCGAGCAGCGACGACGTGCTCGCCGACGCGAAGCGCAGGCTCTCGTCGTACAAGCTCCCGAAGCAGCTCGTGCTCGTGCCGCGGGTCCCACGCGCGCCGAACGGCAAGGCGGACTACGCCGGCGCGAAGAAGCTCTTCGAGGCGGCGCAAACGAAGCGCTGAGATGCGGCGCTTTGCCGCGCAACGGCCGCTGCGCGCAACCCGCGTTGCGCTGACGAGCACGCGGCGCGCGCAGCAGATTCATGGCCTCGCTCGGAGGGCACATGTCCGCGGCTCGCATCGCGTTCCGCGCAGCGCTGATCGCGGCTTCTCTCGCCGCGATCTTCGGCGCGCTCATCGCTGCGGACGTCACGCACGCACTCTGGGTCGCGACGCTCGCCGCCGTCGCCGCGTTCTACACGTTCGCGCACGCCGCGCCGCGCACCGTCTTCCGCCTGCAGTCGATGCCGTACACCTACCAGATCCATAACAACTGGGGCCCGCGCGCGTTCGAGCTGCAGAACGTCACCTACGCCGCGTACCACACGCACTGGTACAACCACGCGACGCACGCGGCGTTCCCGCTCGAAGCGGGGCTCTGGTTCGTGGCGATCGCGTACTGGGGCGGGCCCGCGGCGAGCGCGCTCGCGTGCGCGGCGCTGTGCGCGCAGGCGTTCAGCTTCGGCGAGCGGCGCTTCGCGATCGCACTCTGCGCGTTCTGGGTCGCGCTCTCCGCAAGCGGGGCGTGGGCGAGCGCCGCGCTCGGCGCACGCGGCTACGAGCTCGCGCAGCTCGGACTCGTCGGCCTCGGCTTCTGGCGCTTCACGGGCCACTGGGTCGAGCCGCTTCCGCCCGGCGTGTTGGGGAACCGCGCGTTCGTTCCGCTCGCCGAAGCCGGCGTCGACGCCCGCCTCCTGTGCCCCATGGCCCTCGGCTACCTCTCCGAATTCAGCGCCGGTCTCCCCTTCCGCCTCGTGAACAGCTGGCTCTTCCGCCTCGCGCAGCGCCTCGGCTACCAGCCCGCACGTTCCCTCGACACGCACACCACAACCAAAGCCGCCGCCGCAATCCACCGCGAAGGCTGGTCCGCACAGCCGACAACCCGTGAGATCGTCTTCGCCGCACGCGAGCTGACGGCCTGAGCCGCGCCAACAACGAAATGGTCGCGACCAACGCGGTGCCTCCGAAAGTGAAGTTAACGGCGGCTCAATGCCGCCGTGAACTTCACCTTCCCCCTAACAGTCAACGCGCGCGCTACGAGCAAAAGCGCGCAGCGGGCGGGGCGGGATCGGGGTGTGGACGCGGAGGGCCGGCTACCGGCACCCAAGGCTGCACGGCACGCCGCCGGAACACACGTCGGGCGCCCGTGACCACCCAGGTCCCCAGCCAACCGGCGCGACGAGCACCGCGCATCACCCACCCAAACGACCGCTGATCTCCCTGCACGCAAGGCAACCACGAGTAGGCCCGCAGTCGGCCAGCACCCCTCCCGCCCCGCCCGCGGAGCGCGCTGCCCGCACGCCTCCTCCGAACCACGCACACGCATCAACCACCGCGCAACGCAGGGCGGCGAGTCTTCGACGCCGCCCTCGAGTTTCGGACCTACTCGACCTTCCCCAGCGCCTCGCGAATCACCGCCGGATCGAGCCACACGTGGTAGTCCTCGCGCACGTCGACGAAACGCACCACGCCGCCGCGATCCAGTAACAACGTCGTCGGGTGCGGGACGCCCGCCTCGATCGGCTCTGCGTTCGGCCGTCGCAGCCCGAGCGCATCGATCGCCCGCGAGTCCGGGTCTCGCCAGAAGTGAACTCGGCCGCGCAGGTTGTAGTCGTCGACGAAGCGATCCGAGCGCGCGTTGTACTGCGCCTTCGCCATCACCCACACCACCGCGAGCTCCGGCTCGTCGGCCAGCAGACTCCGCAGCTCGACGAGCCGCGCCTTGGTGAAGGGTCACCAATCCACGCTGCGTTCGAAGATCAGCAAGATGGGGCGATCGATCAGATCGCCGAGCCGCACCGCGCGGCCAGAAGCGTCTTCGAAGGCGAGCGCGGGCAGCGGCTGCCCCACGAGCTGTGCCGCCGCCGCGACGTGCGCGCGCACCTCGCGTTCGGTCACGCGCCGGCCGAGCGCGCTGCTCGGCAGGTACGCGTTGAGCACGAACAGCAACACGATGAACGCCGTGGCGATCCCGCGCATCATGACCAGATCTTCCTCTGCGCGCGGTCCGGCCGCAGCCACACGAAGGCGAGGGCTGCGGCGAGGAAAACCGCCGCCTCGATCCGCGGCAGCTCGCCGGCGCCGTAATAATCGCCGTTGAACCACGCGAGCATGCGCATCAACGCGAGCAGCACGAACGCGAGGGCGCTCGCGGTGCCGAGCGAGCGCGACAGCTCGTTGCGCACGGCGCCCGCGAGCAACGCTCCGCCCCACGCGACGAGCGCGCAGCCGGCGGTCGCCGCGAAGTAGTGCGCGTGCGGGCCGCCGGGCAGCGGCGCCTCGCTGCCGGGCTGCTGGTACACGAAGAAGCTCGCGAAGAACGTCGCGCCACCCGCCGCGAGCGCGGCGCCGACGATGCCAGCGAGGATGCGATACGCGATCTGCATTCCGACCCGCGAGTTCCCGTGCTGCCGCGCGGCAGGTTCACCCAGTCCGTGAGAGGCGTGCTGTGACGCGGCTCGCATACCGTACGCCGCTGAACGACTGACGACGCGAAAAAGTTACGGCGGAGGCGACGTGGCCGACTTCGGGATCGACGCGGGCGAGATCTCGAGGCTCGAGGGCTGGCTCGGGGGGCAGCTGGGCGCCGAGCGCGTGCGTCTCGCCCCGCCGCGCCGGCTGTCGGGCGGATACTCGGCGGAGACGATCGTGCTCGACGCGACGGTCACGCGCGCGGGCGCGGAACAGGCCGAGCGTTACGTGCTCCGGCGCGAGATGCCCGAGCCCGCGGTGTATCCGCAGCAGGCGCCCGGGCTCGATGTCGAGATCGAGATTCAGTGGCGCACGATGCGCGCGCTGGCGCAGCACTCTCGCGTACCACTGGCGCCGCTCGTCGGATTCGAGCGCGACGCGGCCGTGCTCGGCGCGCCGTTCTTCGTGATGGGCTTCGTCGACGGCGTCGTCCCCGGCGTCGCGCCGCCCTATGCCGCGCAGGGATTCTTCGCGGAGGCGAAGCCCGAAGAGCGCACGCGCCTCCTCGACGACGGACTGCGCGTGCTCGCCGCGATTCACGCCGTCGACTGGCGCGCCGCGGGCTTCGGCTGGCTCTCGCCCGCCGGCACGATGCCCGGAACGCTGCGCCAGATCGAGCTGTGGTCGAGCTACGCCGAGCGCGAGCTCGCGGGCCGCAGTCACCCCCTGATGACCGACAGCTTCGCGTGGCTGCGCGCGAACGCGCCGCACGGCGAGGAGCTGGTGCTCTCGGGGGGCACTCGCGCATCGGCAACATGATCTGGCGCGACTTTCGCTGCGTGTGCGTCACCGACTTCGAGAACGTCGCGATCGCGCCGCGCGCCTACGACGTGGGTTGGTGGCTGATGTTCGACCGCTGGAGCCACGAGTCGATGGGCGGCGTCCCGCGCCTGCCCGGCGAGCTGACGCGTGACGAGCAGCGCAGTTGTTACGAGAAACACGCGGGCGTCCGCGTCGGCGATACCTACTTCTACGAAGTGCTCGCCGCCGCGCGCTACTGCGCGATCGTGGTGCGCGTGATGAACCGCGCCGTCGCCCGCGGCGAGATGCCCGCCGACCAGCGCGTATGGCTCGAGAACCCCGCGACGGTGTGCCTGCAGCAGCTGCTGGCGGAACGGGCGTGAGCCGCGTGGCTCGAAATCGCGGAATCCGCGTCTGACGCTGGCACCGCGATTCGGACGGTTTCGCCTCCGCGTTACGCCCGCGTCACACCGAGCCCGAGTCCGCCGTCGACCTCGAGCACCGCGCCCGTGGTCCACTCGGCGCACACCAGGTGCTCCACCGCTTCCGCGACCTCGGCGCCGCTGCCGATGCGCCCGAGCGCGTGCATCGCGGCCATGCCTTCGAGGCGCGCGCGATTCTCCGCGTCGGTCGCGAGGCCCGCGCGCACGTTGATCTCGCTGGGCACGGCGCCCGGCACGACGCAGCTCACGCGGATGCCGCGCGGGCCGAGCTCGGCGGCGAGCACTCTTGTTATGGACTCGAGCGCGCCCTTGGTGGCGGCGTAGGCGCTGGCGCCGGGAAATGCGCGGCGCGTGTGCACCGAGCCGAAGAACACGACCGCGCCGCGCGCGGCGGCGAGCGCATCGACGCTCGCGCCCACGAGCGCCATGTGGCCGACCACGTTCGTGTGGAACAGATCGAGCACGGCGCGTTCGTCGAGCGCCTCGATCGGCGCGCGCAGCATGTTGCCCGCGGCGCACACGAGCGCGTCGAGCCGCCCGCCGTGCGCGAGCGCGGCGTCGCGCATGCGCGCGCGGTCCGCCGCGCTCGTCACGTCCCCGACCACTGCGACACACGCGGGGCCGATCTCGCGCGCGACCGCCTCGACTCGCTCGGCGCGCCGTCCCGCGATCGCGACGCGCGCGCCGCGCGCGGCGAAGTGGCGAGCGGCGTCGGCGCCGAGGCCGGAGCCGCCGCCCGTCACGAGCACGCTCAGCCCGCGCGCGTCGCGGCTCACTCCCCGCGCTCCACGTGAGCAGGCCGCGGCAGGTGGGCGATGATGCTGTGCGTGACGCCGCCGTCGACGAGCAGGTTCTGCCCCGTCACGTAGCTCGCCTCGTCGCTCGCGAGGAAGAGCACGGCGCGCGCGATGTCGTCGCCGGTGCCGAGGCGCCCGAGTGGGATCCGCTCCTCGCGCGCGCGGCGTACGGCCGGATCCGCGAGGATGCGCGCGCTCATGCCCGCATCGATCAGGCCCGGCGCGACCGAGTTGGCGCGAATGCCGAAGCGCCCCCACTCGAGCGCCATCTGCTGCGTGAGCAGCGCGACGCCCGCCTTCGTCGCGGCGTACGCGCCCGAGGTCGGGCCCGCGACGACGCCGTTCATCGAGGTGATGTTCACGATCGCACCGCCGTGTCCGCGCGCGATCATGCGCTTCGCTGCCGCGCGCGCGCCGACGAACGTGCCCACGAGGTTCACGTCGACCGCGGCGCGAAACTCCGCGAGGGGAAGCTCGGCGAGCGGCCCGAAGCGCACGATGCCCGCGTTGCTCACCCACACGTCGCACGCGCCGAATGCATCGAGCGCGGCCTCGACCTGCGCCTCGTCCGAGACGTTCGCGACGAGCGGCACCGCGTTCGCGATCGTGGCTGAGGCCGCGCGCGTCGCGTCGGCCTGAAGATCGAGCACGCCCACGCGGTAGCCCGCGGCGCTCGCGCGCTCGGCGATGGCGCGCCCGATGCCACCCGCAGCGCCCGTAACGAGCATCGACCTCACGCGGCATCCTCCAGCACGAGCGGGTAGCGCGCCCAGTTCTTGCGCGCCGTGTTCGCGTCGGGAACGGGCGGCTGCGCGGGATCGCGGCGTGCGCCGCGCGCGAGCAGCGCGTGGGCGAACAGCGTGAGCGAGCCGAGCAGGCGCTCGCCTTCGCCGCGTGTCACGGTTCCGGCCGCGAGGTCGCGCCCCATGCACGCGTGCAGGCCCGGCCCAAACGTGACGCCGAACGGCAGCACGCCCGGCGGCAGCGAACGCTCCGGGAGGAACTCCTTCGCGTCGGCGCCGAACACGCGCGGGTCGCGGTTCGCGGCGTCCATGTCGAGCACGAGCAGCACGTCGGGCGTGAGCTGGGCGCCCGCGACCTCGCACGGCTCCACCGCGCGCCGCCACGCGACGGGGCTCGCGGGATGCAGGCGCAGCGCCTCGTGGATGCAGCGCTGCAGGAAGAGCGCGTCGCGCCGTGCGCGCGCGAGGTCCGCCGGCGCGCGCGCGCCGTGCTCGAACAGCTCGTGCAGGGCGTGCGCGAGCGCGTTCGAGGTGGAGTGCGCGCCGGCCTGCAGGAAGAACGCGACCTCGCGGCGCACCACGTCCGGCGGCAGCGCGAGGCGATCCTCGTTCCGTAACAACACGGTGAGCACGTCCCGCGGCAGCGCGCCATCGGCAATCGCGCCCGCACCGAGCTGCTCGAGCAACGCGCGGCGCCGCGCGATCGCGGCGCGCAGGAAGGTCGCGTCGAGCTCCTCCAGCGCCGCGCGCACCTCGGCGCGCACTTCCTCCTTGTCGCGCTTCGAGTGCACGAGCGTCGCGCCCTCGCCGAACTTCGTGACGAGGCGCAGCAGGTCCGCGTGCTGCGCGGGCGCAACGTCGATGCCGGTGATGCGCGCGGTGAGATGAAAAGCCGCGCGCCGCCCGAACGCGACCGCGTCGACGCGCCCGTGCTGCACGCACGCCGCCAGCGCATCCGCGATCGCGTGCGGCACCACCTCGCGCTCGTACTCGCGGAACACGTCCGCCTTCAGCACGCGCGCTTCGAGCCGCCGCCGCGCGAGGTGCGCCTCGCCGTGCAGCGCAAGCAGCGTGTCCGCCGTAACGACTGCGCCCTCGTCGTAGAGCGCCTGCCGCAGCGCGGGGTGGCGGAAGGCGGCTTCGACGTCCTCGAAGCGGGAGAGCGTGACCGACTGCATGTCAGTGGAGGCAGCCGTGGTAGACGTCCTCGGCCTTCGCGTACGCATCCGGAATTTTCTTGCGAACGGACACGGCGAAGGCCTGCATCTCTTTGGGTTCCCCGGTCGCCGCGATCACGACGAAGAATCCGGGGCGCATCGACCGGTAGGCGTCGGAGCGCTCGATCGAGACGTAGTGCTTCGTGCCTTCCCAGCGTCCGCGGGCCGTGTAACACGGATACGGATACAAGGGATCCTCGGCGCACGATTCACGCGACCAAGTCAGGCCGTGCTCCGGGTCGTGAATCAGGCCGCGCAGGTCGAGGGGAACGTCGAGCCAGCGGCTTGCGCGTTTCGCGAAGCGCAGTGCGTCCGCGTAGTCGCGCGTCGAACGAAGGACGACGAATCCCATCGGCACGAACGGACCGGCCCCATCGATGGTGTATGTGCCGTCACTGTTGTCGACACGCTCTTGGCTGAGGGCGCCGCTTGGCGTGAGCGCCCCGAGTGCAACCACCGTGAGCAAAATCGGCAGCGTTTGCATCACCCCTCCGCCATCTCCCGCGTCAGCACCTGCCGCGAGTAGTGGCTCACGCGCTCGCCCGAGATCGGCGCGCGCGTGGGCCACGGCTGCGTGAGGTCCGTCGCGACGCCGCCCTTCCACACGCCGCGAATCTTCTCGCGGCGCCCGAGCACCGCGACGTCGGCGCTCGGGTCGCCGTCGACGGCGAGCAGGTCCGCGTACGCGCCGGCTTTGATCGCGCCCAGCTCGCCGGGCCTGCGCATCGCAAAGGCGCCGTTCGCGGTGGCGCAGCGGATCGCTTCGAGCGGCGAGAGGCCGAGGTGCTTCACGAACACCTCCAGCTCGCGCCAGTGCCAGTGGCCGTAAGGTGTTAGGGAGAAGCCGCTCTCGCTGCCGCATAGCAGGGGCACGCCCGCGTCGTAGGCGCGGCGGAGCGCGCCGGCGCTGCCGGAGATCTCGCGGCGGAACAGCTCCATCAGCGCGGGATCGCTGCCCACCTTTGCGCCGTGCTCGGCGAGGTTCACCTGGAAGGTGAGCGTGGGGACGAGCGGCACCTTGCGCTTCACGACGGCGTCGAGCGCGTCGTCTTGCATGAACGTCGCGTGCAGGATCAGATCCACGCCGGCGATCGCGCAGTCGCGCGTGGACGAGCTGTTGCGGCAGTGCGCGACGACCGGCACGCCGAGGTCGTGCGCCGCGCCGACCACGGTGCGCAGCTCGTCGAGGCTCCACACCTGGATCTCGCCCTGCTCGCGCTGCCGCGGGTAGAGCCCGGTCGCGTGCACCTTGATCCAGTCCACGCCCGCTTTGATCTGGCGCCGCACCTCGCGCACGATCTCGTCCTTCGTGCCGACGATCTGCGCGTAGCCGCGCTCGCCCTCGTCGGGGAACAAGCGGCCCGCGGTGCCGCCGACCGAGGTGAGCAGTGCGTGGGCGCCGGTGCTCATGCGCGGGCCGAGCACCGCCCCGCTGTCGATCGCGTCGCGCAGGTCGATGCCGAGATCGAAGATCGTGTCGGCGTCGAGGAAGCTCGTCACGCCGGCCAGTAACAACTTGCGCACGTTGAAGGCCGCAATGATCGCGGCGAGGCCTGGGCGGCGGTGGAAGAACAGCTCGTCGTTGCTGACGGGCTCGTCGAACGTGACGTGACAGTGCGCGTCGATCAGGCCCGGCATCAGCGTGAGCCCGCTGAGGTCGACGCGCGTCGCGTTCTCCGCCGCGGCGCGCTTCTCCGCTTCGGCGCCGAGGGCGGCGATGCGCTCGCCCGCGACGAGCACCGCCTCGCGGCGCGGCGCGGCACCGCTGCCGTCGATGAGGTTCGCTCCCGTGAACAGCGTGAGATTCATCGCGTGCTCCTACGCAGTGGTCTTGATCGCGAACAGCTCGTCGCGCACGGGCATGCGCTCGTACACGGCGCGGATCACCGCGTCCGGCACGTCCCACACCGCGTTGTTGGGGCCGAGCGGCTCCTTCGCCATCCACGCGGGCAGCTTGTCGCCCTCGCGCGTGATGCCGGCGCGGCGGTTGAACTCCCACTCGTCTTCGAGGATGCGCCACGCCATGTCGGCGATCTCCGCGCGCGAGACCTCGCGGCCATAGAACGCGCCGTAGAGCGCGCGCAGATGGTCGAGGGTCGTCTTCAGGAAGTGGCAGCAGCCCGAGGAGTCGTTCGCGGCGATCACCTGCTGCAGCTCCTGCGAAGTGCGCGCGAGCTGGTCCAGCGGGATCGAGGGATCGAGCACGAGGCCGGCGGTGTGGTCCGCGCCCTGCCCGCTCGTGGCATAACAAACGCCGGTGGCGTGAAGCGTGCGCGGCTCCCACGCCGCGATCGACTGCCCCTTCACGACGGGCACGCGCGCGTGGCCCGTGGCCGCGCCCACCGCCGCGGCGCCATTGCCGATCAGCATGCCGAGCTCGCTGCCCCGCGCGATCTCGTCGAAGAGCGCGTGCATGCCCGCTTCGTCACCGAACGCGAGGCGCCCCGCGTCCATCCACACGCCGATCGCAGCGCCCGTCTCGATCGTGTCGAGGCCGAGGTCGTCGCACAGGCGGTCGAGCTTCGCGACCTGGTCGATGTGCTCGAGCCCGCAGTTCGAGCCGAGCAGCGCGACCGTCTCGAATTCGAGCGCGGAGGTGACGTAGTTGCCGTTCGCGTCGTGCACGCGGTTGCTGCACTGCACGATGCAGCCCGTCATGCAGTTGTGCATGCCGCCGCCGCGCGTCGCGAAGCCCTCGACGATGCGCTGGCCGTCGAGCGAGTGCGCGTGGGGCGACTGGCCATGACGCCTGTTGTGCGTGGGCAGCGAGAACAGCACGTTCGCCGCGCCCACGAACACACTCGTGCCGTAGTTGAAGATCTGCTCCTTCTCGAGGTAGTGCTTCGAGAACGACTTGCAAATCTCGTTGAACTTCTTCGCGTCCGCGGGCGCGCGCGTCTTCGCTTTGCCCGGATCGATCGCGACGTACTTGAGGCCCTTCGTCCCCATCACCGCGCCGAGCCCGCCGCGCGCGGCGTGGCGCGTGGGCAGGCGCTCGCCCTTGTCGGTGCACGCGATCGACGCGCCCTTCATGCCGTACTCGCCCGCCGGCCCCGTCACGATGAACGAGGCGCGCGCGTCGTACTTGGCGGAGAGCGCCTCGCACAAGGCGTAGTTGCGCGCGAATGCGAGCTCGTCCGCGGGCACGAGGCGCGCGCCGCTCGCGTCGACTTCGAGCGCGAGCCTCCGGCCCGCGGGCGCCGCACCTGTTACGGCGATGGCGCGAATGCCGAGCTTCATCAGATGCTGCCCCGGCTCGCCGCCGGCGTTCGCTTCCTTCGTGCCGCGCGTGAGCGGGCTCTTCGCGCTGAACGAGATGCGCCCCGAGGTCGGTGCGATCGTCCCCGAGATCACGCCGGGCGCCATCACCAACAAGTTGCCGGGCCCGAGCGGGTCGCACTGCGCATCGCATTCTTCGAGCAGCATGCGCGCCCCGAGCGCGCGGCCGCCGAGCAGCTGCCAGTGCGCGGGGAACGCCTCGAAGCGCACGCTCTGCGCGCTGAGGTCGACGCGCAGGATGCGGTCGCTCGCGGCGGGATCGGTCATCGCGGGGCCTCGGCGTTCGCGGTGAGAACGCCCGCGAGCGTAGTCCAGCGAGGGCATATCCTGCGCCGCCAACAGAAGAGGTGACGCGATGACGCCGCTGGTGCCGAACCCGATGAATCAGCTCGCGCGCGTTGGTGTGGGTCTCGCCGCCTCCGCGATCACTCTGGCGACCACGCTCGGCCTTTATCCGAAGGGCGAGATGCGCGACGGGCAGTTCGTACGCTTCGCAGGTTCGTTCGCTGCAGCCACGATCAACCTCGTCGCCGCGTGGCTGCTCTGGCGCCACGCGCGCTCGCTCGCGGCGAAGCTCGTCGCCTGAGCGAGCGCGCTCTCGGCCCGCGCTTCAGCGCTTGATGCGATGCAGCGCGCAGATCTTGTTGCCCGACGGGTCGCGCAGGTACGCGAGGTACATGCCCGAGCCCGGCCGCTCACCCGGCGGGTCCTCGCAGGTCTTGCCGCCGTTCGCGACGCCGGCGTCGTGCCAGGCCTTCGCCTGCTCCGGTGACGCGGCGGCAAAGCCCACCGTGCCGCCGTTCGCCGCGCTCGCCGCCGCGCCGTTGATCGGCTTCGTGATCGCGAAGATGCCGCCCGGCGTGAAGTAGAAGCAGCGGCCCTTGTCGTCCATCGTGCCGGGCTTGTGGCCGAGCGCACCGAGCACGGCGTCGTAGAACTTCTTCGAGGCGGCGACGTCGTTCGCGCCGACCATGACGTGACTGAACATGAGAACTCCTTGGTTGTTTGGTGTTGAGGAATCGCAAGCGAAGCGCGCAGCGAGGCGAAGCCGAGCGTAGTCAACGCGGTAGCGGGAGCGGCTCGCCGGCGAAGTACCTGCGCGGGTTGTGGACGAGCAGCGTGTCGATGTCGGCCTTCGTGGCGCCGCCTTCGAGCAGCTGCGGAACGATGTGGCGCGTGAAGTGCGACGGCGTCCACACCTGCTCCATCTGCGCGAGCGCTGCGGGGTTGCCGATCGGGTCGCCCTTCCAGCACCACACGCTGTCGTGCGAGACGACGACGCGCGACGCCGCACCGTTCCTGATCAGGCGCAGCAGCGAGGCGACGCGCTCCTTGTCGGGATGCACGACGTCGAGGCCGAAGCGGTCGAAGCCGAGGTACGAGCCGCCGCGCACGATCTGCATGTGGTAGTCGGTATCGCTCGTGCCGCAGCAGTGGCCGACCACGATGCGGTGCGCGGGCACGCCGAGGTCCTTCAGGAACTGCTGCTGCTCGGGGCCCATCGTGCCGCGGTCGGTGTGCGACGTGATCGGCGTGTTCGTCGCGATCGACGCCTTCGCGGCCGCGCGCAGCGTCGTCTTCTCGTACTCCGTAATCACTCCCGCGCTGGTCGCGACCTTGATGATGCCGGGCTTGATCCCGCTCCTTCCCACGCCCTCCGTCAGCTCCTTGATGAACAGCTCCGCCATCGCGTTCTCTTGCGGGCCGGCGAAGGCCGCGCGCGACTTCCAGTGCGGCGAGCCGCCTTCGTGCTCGTGGTAGAGGCCGGTCGCCGCGACGATCGGAAACTTCGCGCGCTGCGAGACCTCGGCGATCAGCTCGATGTCGCGGCCGAGGTCGACCGGGCACGGATCGATCATCGCCGCGATGCCCTCGGCCTTCATCTCTTCGATCTTGTCCGCAGCGCGCGCGAGCATCTCGCTGCGCGACATGCCGGGGCGGATCCAGTCGACCTCCACGCCGGGGTAACCGACCAGCACGTGCTCGTGCATGAGCGTGCGGCCGAGCTGCTCGGGTCGAATCCTGCCAGTGACGGTCTGGATCGTCGCAGACATCGCGGCCTCCTCGCGCGCGCGGCGCGCTGTGGTTCGAGGCTGCGACGCTATGACAGCGAAGGCACGGCGCGCAGCAGCCCAGAACGGCTGCACGACCGGCGCGCGCGGCGCCGCGGCGTGCGACGCTGGGGCAAAGCGGAGCAGCACGGAGCGCATGACCACGACGAATCAAGCAGTCGCCCTCGTCACGGGCGCATCGCGCGGCATCGGCGCCGCCACGGCGAGACTCGCCGCCGCGCACGGTTTCGCGGTCGCGGTGAACTGGCTGCGCGACGAAGCGGCGGCGCACGCGGTGGTCGCGGAGATCACGCGCGCGGGCGGGCGCGCGCTCGCGCTGCAAGGCGACGTCGCGCGCGAAGCGGATGTCGTGCGCGTGTTCGCGGAAGTAGACGCGCGGCTCGGGCGCATGAACGCGCTCGTGAACAACGCCGGGGTGTGCGCGGTGCAAGCGCGCGTCGAGGCGATGACGGAGGAGCGCCTGCGCTGGGTGTTCGGCGTAAACGCGATCGCGCCGTTCCTGTGCGCGCGCGAAGCACTGAAGCGCATGTCGACGCGGCACGGCGGCGCGGGCGGCGCGATCGTGAACGTGTCTTCCGGCGCGTCGCGGCTCGGCTCACCGAACGAGTTCGTCGACTACGCCGCGACCAAAGGCGCGCTCGACACTTTCACGCTCGGCCTCGCGCGCGAAGTCGCCGACGAAGGCGTGCGCGTGAACGCGGTGCGCGCTGGGCTGGTCGTTACGGACATCCACGCCAGCACCGGCGAGCCCGGCCGCCCCGACCGCATCGCGCCCACGATCCCGATGAAGCGCGCCGGCACGCCGGAGGAGATCGCGGAGTCGATCGTGTGGCTGCTCTCGCCGGCCGCGAGCTACGTGACCGGCGCGCTGCTCGACGTGACGGGCGGCCGCTGAGCGCTCACGCCACCGCGCGCAGCTCCTCCCGCAAGGTGCGCGTGCCGAGCGCGTAGTGCGCGGCGGCCCAGATCGTGCTGACGACGGCTGTCGCGAGTGACGCGTAGCGGATCGCGTCGACTCCGAAGCGCGGCGTGATCGCGTCCGAGAGCAGGCCGACGAAGAGCGGGCCGAGACCGAGGCCGATCGCGTTGATCACGAACAAGAGCACGGCCGAAGCGAGCGCGCGCATCTCGGGGCGCACGAGGCCCTGCGTCATCGCGAAGGTGGGGCCGAGGTACATGATCCCGAACACGGACGCGGGCGCGGACAGCACGATCGCGGTGCGGCCCTCGGGCCAGAGGTAGTAGAGCGCGCTGAACGGGAGGCTCAGCAGCGCGGCGATCGCGGGCAGGCCGAGATACCAGCGCGCGTCGGCGCGGCCGAAGCGATCGGAGAGCGCGCCGCCGAGCCAGGTGCCGAGCGCGCCTGCGCCGAGCGCGATGCCGCCGAGCCAGCTGCCGACCTCGCCCGTCGAGAGGTGATGCACGCGCTCGAGGAACACGGCGCTGAAGGCGCCGGTGCCGTAGCCGCTGAAGGCGAGCAGCGCCGCGCCGCTCGCCATGTGCACGAACGAGCGGCGCTTCGCCATGAACGTGAAGCCCTCGAGCATGCTGGCGCGGCTCGCGGCGTGCGTGCGCGGCGGCTCGCGCAGCGTGAGCCGCACGACGAGCGCGAGCGCGATGCCGGGCAGGCCCACCGCGGCGAAGGTCCAGCGCCAGCCAATCCACTCCTCGAGCCATCCCCCTAACAACAAGCCGAGCGCGCCGCCGATCGAGACGCCGAGCGCGTAGGTGGAGAGCGCCGAGGCGCGGCGCTCGGGCGGAAACAAGTCCGAGATGATCGAGTGCGCCGGCGGCGTGCCGCCCGCCTCGCCGAGGCCGACGCCGAGCCGCGCGAACGCGATGTGACCGAGGTTCTGCGCGAGCCCGGAGAGCGCCGTCATCGCGCTCCACACGAACAACGCGAGCGCGATGATCGAGCGCCGCACCCCGATGTCCGCCCAGCGCGCGATCGGAATGCCCGCGGTCGTGTAGAAGAGCGCGAAGACCGGGCCGGCGAGAAAGCCGAGCGCGCCGTCGCTCAGCTGCAAGTCGCGCGAGATCGCCGGGTTCAAGATCGTGAGGATCTGCCGGTCGAGGAAGTTGAAGACGTAGACCGTGAGCAGCAGACCGAGCGCGTAGCGGCGATAGCCCTCGCTCGGGCTCGCCGCGCTCGCCGTTTCCGCGCTCATGGCGAGACGCTGTCACGAGTTCTCAGGGCGGCGCAAATCGCCGCTCAGCGCGCGCGCTCGACCTCGGCGAGGAATTCGCACACGACGCGCTGGAAGCCCGCATCCGCCACGACGGAGAGGTGGTCGCGCTCGGGGATGCGCACCAGCCGCGCGCTCGGGATCGCGGCGGCGAGCAGCGAGTCGGTCGCGACGTAGGGCCGATCCTCCGCCCCGTTCACGATCAGCACGGGCGCCCGCGCCTCTGCGAGCGCGGCGCCGCCCAGCGCGCGCGGGTAGCCCTGCGGCCACATCTCCGCCGCCGAGAGCGCGAGCGCCTCGAAGTCGCTGGCCGGGTTCTGCGCGACGAACGCGCGCGTCGCCTGCGCGAGCGGGTGCGACGTCGGCTCGCCGCGCAGCGCTCGCGCGATCTCCGCTCCCGCCGCGGCGCTCTCCGGCGTCTCGTCGCCGATGCCGCCGAGCACGAACGCGCGGAAGCGCGCGGGCTCGTCGGCGAGCAGGCACCCGCCGAGGAATGCGCCGAGCGAGTAGCCGAAGAAGTCCGCGCGCGAGACGCCCGCATGGTCGAGCACCGCGATCACGTCGCGCGACATCGCGCGATAGCCGTACAGGCGCTGCTCGCGCGGCTTCGCGCTGCGGCCGTGGCCGCGCGAGTCGAGCGCGATCACGCGGCGCTGCGCGGCGAGCGCCTCTACCCAGCCCGTCGCGACCCAGTTGTGCGCGAGGTCGGAGCCCCAGCCGTGCGCGAGCACGAGCGGTGCGCCCGCGCCGAAGCACTCGTAGTGGATCGCGAGGCCCGCGCAGTCGGCGACCGGCATGAACGCGTGTTAGGTCCGCGTGCGGGCAGCGGCAACCCGCGCACCTGCGTCATGCTCGGGCCGCGCGCCGAGGAGTCCGCCGTGAGCACCGTGCTGCCGCTTCGCGAGACGCAGATCGAGCACGCCGGCTTCGTGCTCGCGCGCTCGTTCTTCGACGACCCGTTCATCAGCTACGCGTTCCCGGACCCCGATCACCGCTTCCGCGAATCGCCTTGGTTCTTCTCGGTCGGCGTGCGCGCGGTGCTCGGCGTCGGACGCGTACACACGGACGCGCGGGTCACAGGCGCCGCGGTGTGGATGCCGCCTGGGACTCCGTCGCTGTCGGACGAAGCGTTCGCCGCTGCGGGCTTCAGCGACGCGCCGCGCCGACTCGGCCTGGAGGCGCTGACCCGCTTCGGACAGAACATGAGCCACCTCGGCGAGTTGCATGAGCGCCTGATGCCCGAGCCGCACTGGTACTTGATGATTCTCGGCGTCGACCCGCCGCATCAAGGTCGCGGCGTCGGCGGCGAGCTGATGCAGCCGGTGCTCGCCGAGTGCGACCGCGAGGGACTGCCCGCCTACCTCGAGACGCAGAAGGCGCGCAACGTGCCCTTCTACCGCAAGCACGGCTTCGAGGTGGTGCACGAGACCGAGGCGCCGACGGGCGGTCCGCATTGGTGGCTGATGCGGCGGCAGCCTCGTACCTAGCAAGGAGAGCTCGTGGCAGACGATCTCTGGAAGCTGAGCGCGTGCGAGCAAGCGGAGGGCATTCGCGCACGGCGGTACTCGTGCCGCGAGGTGATGGAGTCGGTCGTCGCGCGCATACGCGCGAAGAATCCCGCGCTGAACGCGATCGTCTACGACTTCGGCGAGGAGGCGCTCGCCGCCGCGGCGCGTGCCGACGCGGAGCTCGCGGCGGGGCGCGCCGTCGGGCCGCTGCACGGCGTACCGGTCACGATCAAGTCGAACGTCGACCAGGTGGGCAAGCCGACACCGAACGGTGTCCCCGCCTTCGAGTCGATCGTTGCCCCCGACGACTCGCCGCTCGTGCGCAACCTGAAGCGCGCGGGTGCGATCTGCGTGGGCAGCACGAACGTGCCGGAGTTCTCGCTGCGCGTGACCACGGACAACCCGCTGCACGGGCGCACCGTGAACCCGTGGCACCCGGACGCGTCGCCGGGCGGCTCCTCGGGCGGCGCGGGCGCTGCAGCCGCGGCGGGCTTCGGCGCGATCCATCACGGCAACGACATCGGCGGCTCGCTGCGCATCCCGGCGTTCGCGTGCGGCGTCGCGACGGTGAAGCCCACGCAGGGCCGCGTGCCCGCGTTCAATCCCTCGGCGACGGCGGAGCGCGGCCTGCTCGCGCAGCTGATGTCGGTGCAAGGCGCGATCTGCCGCGAGGTGCGCGACGTGCGCGTCGCGACCGAGGTGATGGCGCAGCGCGACGCGCGCGACCCGTGGTGGGTGCCGGCGCCATGGATCGGCGAGGCGCTGGCGCGGCCGATTCGCGTCGCGTTCACGAAGAACGCGCACGGCTACGCGCTGCATCCCGAGATTCGCGCCGCGCTCGAGCGCGCCGCCGCGTGGCTCGCGGATGCCGGTTATCAGGTCGAGGAGGTCGAGCCGCCGCCGATCACCGAGCCGGCGCGCGCGTGGTTCTCGGTCGCGCTCGCGGAGATGAAGCAGCTGGTCTTCCCGATCGCCGAGCGCGTTGGCAGCCCGGCGATCCGTAACAGCTTCGCGTGGTACGAGGCGCTCGGGGAGCGCGTCGACGGCGCGGGCTACCTCGCGGGCGTCGCCGAGCGCACGCGCATGACGCGCGCGTGGAGCGTGTTCCTCGAGGACTACCCGCTCGTGCTGACGCCGTTCCTGATGCGCCCCACGTACGATTGGAACTACGACGCCGAAGGCCCTGCGCAGACGAAGGACGTGATGGACGCGCTGATCTACAGCTACGGCGTGAACTACCTCGGGCTGCCAGCGGGCGTCGTCCCCGCCGGCTTCGCGAACGGCCTGCCCTGCGCGGTGCAGATCGTCGGCCGGCGCTTCCGCGAGGACGCGATCCTCGACGCGCTCGCCGCGATCGAAGCGCGCGCCGGCGTGTTCGCGCACCAGTTGTGGGCGCGCGAGGCGTAGCCGTCAACGCACCGCGACGATGTTCACCGTCTCGGTCTTCGCGTCGAACTCGATCCTCGCTTCGCCGCGCTTCAGCTGGCGCATCACGTCGGCGATCTTCTGCTCGTGGCTGCGCTCCACCGCGCCGTAGTCCGTGCCCTCGCGCAGCACGAAGCTCTCGATCAGGCCGCGCAGCGCCTCGGGGCTGAGCGCGTCGAGCGGCACGACGGTCGCAGCGGGCGCGTCGTCGCTCACGTCGATGACGGCGAGCTCGTCGTCGATCTCGCTCACGCGGCGAGCCCGGCCATGCGCTTCCGGTCGCTCGCAGTCGCGCCTTCGCCGCGCGGCTTCCAGCCCGGCGCCCGTAACAAGTACGCCGCCGCCTCGCGCCACGAGCCGGCGCGCGCGGCGTCGCGCACGACGGCGACGAGCTCGTGGAATGCGGCGTAGATCGGGTTGTGCGTGGTGATGTTCTGCGTGAGCCCGTAGCGCACGCGCTCGCCCTCGGGCTCGAAGGTGCCGAACCAGCGGTCCCACACGATCAGGATCCCGGCGTAGTTGCGATCGAGGTACTGCACGTTCGCGCCGTGGTGGACGCGGTGATGTGAGGGCGTGTTGAGCACCCACTCGAGCGGGCCCATGCGCCCGATCAACTCGGTGTGGATCCAGAACTGGTAGACGAGGTTGATGCCGTAGGCGGTCGCGATCTGCGCGGGCGTGAAGAAGAACGCGAGCACGAGAAAGAACGGCAGGCTCGTGAACGGAAGCCACGGCTGCCGCAGCGCGGTCGCGAGGTTGTAGCGCTGGCTGGAGTGGTGCGTGACGTGCGAGGCCCAGCAGATGCGCACTTCGTGGTGGATGCGGTGGAACCAGTAGTAGGCGAAGTCGACGGCGATCATCGCCGCCGCGAACGCCCACGGGCCGTCACCGAGATCGACGACGCGCAGCGCGGAAACTGCGTCCCACGCCCCCACGGTGAGCGCGCCCCAGCCTGCGCCGACGACGAGGCTGCCGGCGCCGAGCGTGATGCTGGAGAGCGAGTCGCGCGTGGTCTGGATGTCGCGCTGCTGCGCGCGCGCGACGGCGAGCTCCAGCGCGAGCAGCGCGAGATAGGCGGGGATCGCGACGATCTTCGGGTCCATGCGAGCGGGCGAACCTAGCCTCGGCGTTCCTCGGCGCGAATCGCCGGAAGGGTTCCAGGCGCGCTCAGCGCCACTCGCAGTGCACGGCCTGATAACCGCGCAGGAAGAAGTGCGGCGTGTGCACGAGCGCCGCGCCAGCAACGAGGCGCAGACCCGGCAGGCGTTGCGTGAGCGCCTCGAGCGCGACGAGCGTGTCGGTGCGCGCGAGCGGCGCGCCGGGGCAGAAGTGGATGCCGAGGCCGAACGCGAGATGGCCGCGCAGGTCGTCGCGATCGAGATCGAGCGCGTTGGGATTCGGGAACGCCGCGGGATCGCGGTTCGCGCTGCCGTAGAGGATCTGCACGTGCTTGCCGGCGGGGATCGTGACGCCATGCAGCGTCACGTCCACGTTCGCGGTGCGGAACAGCGCCTGCGTCGGCGTCTCGAGCCGCAGCACCTCCTCGATGAACGCCGGCATGAGCTGCGGCTCGCGCGCGAGCCGCTCGCGCACCGACGCGTTCGTGAGCAGGTGCACGAGCGCGCCGCCGATCAGGTTCGTGGTCGTCTCGTGCCCCGCGACGACGGTCTGCATCAGCGTCGTGAGCTGGTCCTCCATCGACACGGGCGGCTCGGCGAACGCAGCGCGCGCGAAGTCGCCCATGAAGTCGTCGCGACCGTCGCGCTTCGCGGCGAGGATCAGCTGCTCGAAGTAGCGCTGGAACGCGACGAAGCCGCGCGCCCGCTGCTTGCGGTCCTCGATGCTGAGATCGGGCGAGAAGCGCGCGACGAAGTCGCTCGACCACGCCTTCAGCTGCGCGCGGTCGGCCTCGGGGATCCCCATCACCTCGGCGATCACGTTCAGCGGGTACGGCACGCCGAACGCAGCGATCAGGTCCGCGCGCCCCTGCGCTTCGAACTGGTCGATCAGCGCGTGCGCGAGCGCCTGCATGCGCGGCCGTTTCTGGTCCACGCGCCGCTGCGTGAGCGCGCGGTTCACGAGCGCGCGGTGACGCGCGTGGCGCGGCGGGTCCGCGGTGAGCAGCGCCTCGGCTTCGGGCCGACCCTCGGCGAGCACCTCGGCCACCTCGGGCGGCGTGTACGCGAGCGCCGTATTCGCGCCCCGCGAAGAGAAGCGCTCCGTGTCCTTGAGAATCGCCTCCACGTCCGCGTGCCGAGACACGACGTAGATGTCGAACTTCTCCGCGTAGTGAACCGGCGACTCCTCGCGCAGGCGCGCGTAGACCTCGTTGATGCGCTCGAGCTGATCGGGGTCGGTCGGGTCGTAGACGAGTCGGCTCATGGCGATGCGAGCTCCGGCTTGCGTAACAAGCGCGCCGCGTTGCGCGCGAGCGTCTCGCCGAGCGCGCCCACGGGCTGCGGATCGGCCTGATCCCAGCCCGCGAAGTTCGTGCCGTAGACGAGCCGCGCGTCGCTCACCACGCTCCGTAACAGCTCGAGCGCGCGCGCGTCGTGCACGTGCACGTCGTACCAGAGGCGCGCGAGGCGCTCTTCGAACGCGCCGTCGGGCTTGATCGCGGCAGGCGCCCAGGCGCGTTTGCGCGCAGCGGCCGCCATGCGCCCCACGAGGTACGGCGCGGCGCCGCCGCCGTGGCTGATGCACACGTCGAGGTTCGGGTGCCGGTCGAGCACGCCGCCGTAGATCAGCGTCGCGACGCTGAGCGTCTCCTCCGCGGCGAAGCCCATCACGAGATCGAGGTCGAAGCGGCCGAGGCGTGGGTCTCCCGGCGGGCCGTCGATGCCCGCGGGCGCGGGGTGCAGGAACAGCGGCACGTCGCGCGCGACGCAGCCCTCGTAGAAGCGATCGAGCGCGGGCGCGTCGAGCAGCGTGCCGAAGTCGGTGCCGATGTAGCCCGCGAGCAGGCCCAGCTCGCGCGCGCGATCGAGCTCGTCGAGCGCGGCGGAGACGTCCTGCATCGGCAGCGCCGCGAAGCCGAGCAGCCGGCCGGGCCACGCCCGTAACAACTTCGCGAGCGCGTCGTTGTGGCGGCGGCAGAACGCGATCGCGTCCTTCGCCGCGACGTGGTGGAAGTACGTGAGCGGATTCGGCGAGAGCACCTGCACGCCGATGTGCGCCGCATCCATCGCGGCGACGCGCTTCGCCGGATCCATGAACGGGCTGCCGCGGTAGCGCACGCCGCGCAGGCAGTACGCGCCGACGCGAAACACCGGCACGCCGTCCTCGTCGCTCAGCGTGGGGCCGTGCGCGCCCGCGGTGCCGAACGTCTCTTCGAGGACGACGTGGGCGTGAACGTCGATCGCTCGCATGTCGGCGGTCGCCTACCGGGTGTCCTTCATCAGCGAGCCGAGGTCGATGATCATGCCGCCCTCGCCGCTGCCGTAGACCGCGGGCAGCTTGCCGTCCCACTTCTCGATCCACTCGCGCGAGATCACGAGCGCGCCGCCCTGCACCTTCAGCGCTTCCGCGTTCAGCTTCGCCGCCTCGCTCTTGCCCTGCGCGATCATCACCGCCGTTTGCTTTTCGAGCTCCGCTTTCTGCAGCACGTAGCGCTGCTGCTCCGCTTGCTGCTGCGCCACCTGCTTCGCTTCGATCGCGCGATTGAACTCGTCGGAGAACGCGAAGTTCGTGATCGAGAGACCCGACGGCTCGACCACGAGGTTGTACTTCGAGAGTCGCTGCGTGATCTCTTCCTCGACCTCGGCCTTCACCTTCGGCCGGAACTTGATCAGCTCTTCGGCGGTGTACTTCGCGGTCACCGTCTTCAGCGACTCCTGCACCGCCGGGTCGATCACCCGCGCCTTGTATCCGGTGCCGACGTTCTTGAAGAGCTCGCCCACGCCCGCCGCATCGACGCGAAAGTTGAGCGCCAGAGAAGTCGTGACGTTCTGCAGGTCGCGCGACGCGGCGGTCGCCTGGCTCTCCTCCTTCTGCGTGCGCACCTCCATCAGCTCGACCGTGTTCACGAACGGAATGATCAGGTGGAAGCCTTCGTTGAGCGTGCCCTGCACCGCGGCGAAGCGAAGCAGTACGCCGCGGAAGCCGGCGGGCACGATTACCGCGCTGCCCACGAGCACGCCGACGACGACGAGCAGCACGCCGAGCGCGCGTGTCATCCACGCGGCGCGGCTGGCTTGGCCGCCCGGCGTGCGCGTCGCGAGCCCGCCGAGCATGAACGAGAGCGCGAGCAACATGAAGCCGAAGACTGCGATCGCCATGAGACCTCCCCTCGGTGCGCGCGCACATGATTCCCCGCGCGCGCGGCCGCGTCACGGGGATTCTCGCTGCGCGCGGCGCGCTTCGGCGTTGCTCATGCGCGTCCGCGCGCGATCTCGCTGAAGCGGGCCTCGTCATTCGCGCCGAAGCGCGCGCGACTCGGCTCGGCCGCGCGCCTACAAGAGATGGGGATCTGCGCCGCCGTCCACCGGTACTGCGGCGCCGGTGATGAACGCGGCGTGCTGCGAGCACAGGAACGCGACCACGTGGCCGAACTCGTCGGCCGTGCCGAGGCGGCCCACCGGGATGCCGCGCGCCATCTCCTCCATGGTCGCGTTGCCGCGCATGCCCTTGATGCGCTCGGTGTCGTGCACGCCGGGCAGCACGGAGTTCACGGTGACGCCGTCCTTCGCGACCTCGCGCGCGAGGGTCTTCAGGAAACCCGTCGCGCCGGCGCGCGCGGTGTTGCTGAGGATCAGGTGCGGCAGCGGCGTCGCGACTGCGATCGACGTGATCGCGACGACGCGGCCCCACTGCTGCGCCTGCATCGCCGGCACGGCCTCTTTGCACATCGCGATCACGCTCATCAGGTTGAGCTCGATCGCCTTCGGGTACGCCTCGACCGGCGTGCTCGCGAAGTTCCCGGGCGGCGGGCCGCCCGCGTTCGGCACGAGAATGTCGAGGCCGCCGAGCGCCGCGCGCGCATCGCGCACGAACTGCGCCGCGCCGGCGGGCGTGCTCACGTCCGCGACGAGCGGCAGCGCGTTCGCGCCGATCGCGCGCGCGGCCGCATCGATGCGCGCGCGCTCGCGGCCGCAGATCGCGACCCGCACACCGTCGGCTGCGAGCGCCTTCGCAGTCGCGAAGCCGAGCCCCGCGGACGCTCCCGCCACCGCCGCGCGCCTTTCACGAATCCCGAGATCCATCTCGCAGCTCTCCTCGTTGTGGGCGTCCATGCTCGCCCAGCGGGGACTTTTCTGCGCAGACGCAACTCGCCTTGCATTGTGGCGCGCGCGTGTGTCGGATTTGCTCGCTCTCCAGCGACGGAGAGCCGCGATGCGGGATCGAGACTTCGCGATCGGCGTGATGGCGTGCGACGAGGGCGCGTCCGTGTGGATCCTCGACATCGGCGGCTTCACGGTGCTCGTCGACAGCTGGCTCGGCGATCCATACTTCTCTGGCCCGCGCGGCTTCTTCACCGGGCACCGCGTGCACGCTCCCGTGATCCCGCTCGAGGAGCTGCCCGAGATCGACGCGGTGCTGCTCACGAGCTTCGAGCAAGATCACACGCATCAACCCTCGCTCGAGCGCATCTCGCGGCGCGCGCTCGTGATCGGCCCGCCGGCGTGCGCGCAGCTCGCGAAGCAAGTCGGCTTTCACCGCACCGTCGCGCTGGAGCCCGGTGGGCGCGCGCTGATGCTCGAAGACTCGATCACGCTGCTCGCGCTGAAAGGCTATGCCCGCAACACCGCGTACGTGCTGCGCGACAACTTCTCGCGCGAGCGGCTGTGCATGGCGCCGCACGGGGTTCACGCGGGCTGGTTCGCTGCGAACGAGAAGCGCGTGCTCGGCGCGGAGTTCGCGCTCGATCAGCGCGGCCGCTACGTGGACACGCTCTGCATCGGCATCCACACCACGCTGCTGCGCCCGCCGCGCGTGCCGCCCGGCCTGCTCGGGAGCGCGGGCACGATCGTGCCCGACCCGGAAGAGAGCGCGCACATCGTCTCCGTGCTGAATCCGCGGCGGGTCGTGTTCGGGCACTTCACGCGCGAGCACGAGGAGGGCTTCGCCGTGAGGCATCTGCTGCAGTACCCGACGGGCGAGCGCGACGTCGAGCACGCGCGCAGCGTCTTCGCAGCGCGTTGCCCGCAAGTGTTCATCACCGGCGCGCCGCCGCCGGGAAAGTTCGCCTGAACCAGGGCGCCGCTCCGTAACAACTCGAACGCGTTGGCTTCGGCGCCCGATCGCGCGCACACTGCGCCGCTCACCGGAGGTGCGTGATGCGCGTGAGGGATCAGGTCGTGGTGGTGACGGGCGGCGCGAGCGGCATCGGGCGGGCGCTGTGCCTGCGCTTTGCGGCGGATGGCGCGCGCAAGGTCGTCGTCGTCGACCGAGACGGCGACGGCGCCGCGAAGGTGGCCGCAGAGGTCGGCGGCGAAGGGCGGCGCGTCGACGTCGCGCGCGAGAGCGAGATCGCCGAGCTCATCGAGCACACCGAGCGCGTACACGGACCGATCGCGCTGTTCTGCTCGAACGCCGGCATCGGCATCCACGGCGGCGCCGAGGTCGCGGACAGCGAGTGGCAGCGCATCTGGGAGATCAACGTGATGTCCCACATCTACGCCGCGCGCCATCTCGTGCCGCGCATGGCGAAGCGCGGCGGCGGCTACCTGCTGAACACCGCGTCGGCCGCGGGCCTGCTCACGCAACTCGGCTCTGCGCCGTATGCCGTGACGAAACACGCGGCCGTCTCGTTCGCCGAGTGGATCGCGATCACGCACGCGCGCGACGGCATCAAGGTCTCGGTGCTCTGCCCGCAAGCCGTGCGGACCGCGATGACCGCGGGCAACCCCGACGGCGTCGCGAGCGTCAACGGCATGATCGAGCCCGAGCAGGTGGCGCAGGTCGTTACGGAGGCGCTCGCCGAGGAGCGCTTCCTCGTGCTGCCGCACCCCGAAGTGGCGACCTACATCCAGCGCAAGGCGGGCGACTACGACCGCTGGATCCGCGGCATGCAGCGGCTGCGGGAGAAGTACGAGGGCTGAGCCGCTCGCGCCAAAGCAAACGCCCCGGAGCGATTGCTCGCTCTCCGGGGCGTTGTTGTTGGGAGCGTGCGGCTTAGAGCCGAACGCGCAGCTGCAGCAGGATCTCGCGACCGAGCGATGTCGTGGTCACGCGATCTTGGAGGCCGCCCGGGACCGGCGCGATCGCGCCGGGGCGGGAGCCTTCGCTGAACGCGTAGGTCTTGTCGCCGAGGTTCTTGCCGACCACGCCAATCTCCCAGCGGCCCTCCTCCGTGTAGAGGCGGATCGCTGCGTCGACGAGAGCGAACGCGTCCTGCTCGAATGCGTTCGGACGCCCCTCGAGCGGGTAGCCGCTGCTGTACCTCACATCGCTACTGAACCCGACGCGCCAGCCATTGCCCGCATCGAGGTCGTAGGAGGTGCCGACGTAGAAGGCGACGTCGGCACTGCGCTCGCGCGGATAGCCGTTCAGATCCTGGCCGTCGACCTGAATGAACTGCTTCGTGTAGTCGGCGTCGGTGAGCGCGAAGGCGCCCCTGAAGGTCAGGCCCTCGACCGGCGTCATCCAGTGGAAGTCGAGCTCGAAACCCTTGGTCGTCAACTCGCTCGCGTTGAACGTGAAGAACTGGATCGCGGTCGAATTGAACTGCTGTACTTGAAGGTCCTCATACCGGTAGTGGAAGACCGTCGCCGATAGCCGCAGGCTGTTGTCGAAGAGGTTGCTCTTGAGTCCCGCCTCACCGCCCTTCGCGGTCTCCGAGTCGTAGATCAGGGCTCCGGGGAAGTTGCACTGGCCCGTCACCGGATTCACGGGAGCTGGCGGACAGGTGTTCAAGCCGCTGTTGGGCAGAACGCTGTTGTCGATGCCGCCCGACTTGAAGCCCTGCTTGTAGGCGCCGTAGACGCTCACCTCGTCAGTGATCGTCCAGTTGAGGGCGACCTCGGGTGACCAGTTGTCGTCGTCGAACTCGAGTCCGTCAGAGATGCTGAAGCCACTCGGACGGAATCCGATGGACGCCAAGAACGCGTGCATGTACGGAATGTCGATGCGCCCTTGCTTGCTCTCATCCGTGTACCGGACGCCCGCCGTCAGCTCGAGATCGTCCGTGATGTCCCAATAGCCGGCGACGTAAGCGGAGTACACGCGCGTATCGAGGTAGTGATTCTTGTTGTAGTCGTAGCCGTTGCCGGTGGCGGGATCGCGCCCGTCCGGCAGAAAGCGCGCGGGGAAGATCGCCGGCAGCGCCGGGGACAAGGCCACGTTCACGGCGTACTGGTATGCCTCGAACACCTGCTCGACGTCCTGCAGGAAGAAGCCTGCCTGGAAGTTGACCGGGAAGTCGAAGTCGCTCGACAGCCGGAGCTCCTGGGTGATGCCCTTGTAGATGTTGCGGTGCAGGCCGTTGTAGAAGCCGGCAGGCGTCGAGCCATTGGTCGGGCTGCAGTAGCAATAGATGTCGAGGTCGCGGTGATCGAGGTTCAGGTAGCCGGTGATCGAAGTCAGATTCAGGCCGTCGGTCAGGCCCCAGTTCAGCTCGAGGGACGTGAGCCACGTGTCCTGATCGAGGAACGGAACGCCATCGTCGCCGCCGTAGGGAAGGCCGATCGCTTGCTTCGGTGTCACGTCGGAGATCGCAAAGTTCCCGTTGAACTTGCAGTCCTCACTGAAGTTCGTGAAGACACCACCGAAGCCGGAGTTCGTGCGCTGCTGCGCTCCATTGGCGCCAAGGCAGCGCGATTCCGTGATTCCGTTCGAGCCGTTGTTCTGGTACTTCGAGAAATTCAGCTTGAAGCGCGCGGTGAGGTTGTCGAGCGGATCCCACACGACCGTGAGGCGCGCGTTCGCCGACTCATCGCCGCGCCAGTGGTGCTTCGCGGCGGTCGACAGGTTTTCGCGCAGCTTGTCGGCTTTGCTCCAGCCCGCCGCGAGGCGCACTCCGAGCGTGTCGGTGACCGGGGTTGAGACGATCGCCTCGGTGTAGAGCTGGGAGTAGCCGAACTCGTAGCCCGTCATCAGCTCGACCTCGAGCTCCTCGCCGGGATCCTTCGTGCGCACCGAGACCACGCCAGCGGTCGCGCTCTTTCCGAAGTAGAGGCTCTGCGGGCCTTTCAGGACCTCGAGCTGCGCCATGTCGAGATAGGCGTTGTGGATGAGCCGGCCGATGTTGCCGACGACGCCGTCCACGTTGATCGCGACGGATTGATCGAAGGCAGCGCTGATCGAGCTCGAGCCGACGCCGCGGAGGTAGAGGTTCGAGCCGTTGCCCGAGTTGCCCTGAACGATCTGGAAGTTTGGGACGAGCTTTGCAGCCTCTTGAAGGTTCTGGACGTTGTAGCGGTCGAGGTCCATCTCCGTGAACGCCGCGACCGTCACCGGCACGTCCTGAAGCGTCTCTTCCTTCTGCCGCGCGGTCACCATGATCTCTTCGACGCCCGAGTCGCGGTCGGCAGGTGCCGCCGTGGGCGCCGCATCTTGCGCGAATGCGGGGAGGGCGATCGCCCACACGAGGGCGGCGATCCCAAACCTGAAGTGCTTGGCCACGGAGGCTCCTTCGTTCGTTAGAACGAGTTTTATGCCTCAGCCTGCGCACCGCGGTCAACGGGATTGCGAGGGCTGGCCTGGTGGTGACCGGGGCCGCGCGGCTCGCGCGCCTTCGCGCCAGCGCTGCGAACTGCAATGCGACCGCGGTCGCCCCCGCAACCGAGGCTCTGGAGCGACGCGACCGCTGGGTGTTGCCGCGCCGACGAGACGACGGCGCGTCCTCCGGGGGACACGCTTCTCTGCGCAGATCAGCCGAGGCCGCCGGCGAAGCGCGCAACAGCGGGCGAGTCTTCGAGCCCGCTGCGGGGTGAACGTGGAGAACCGTGAGCGTCGGTGCGCCTGCGCGGATCGCGCTCAGCGCTGACCTCGCCCGCCCGCGAGCCAGCGAGAAGCGCGCGGGCTCCACTCGAGCCAGTCCCGCACGTTCTCCCCATCCACCTTGACGCGCAGGCGGAGGAACGCGCCCTTCGCGGTGTAGTCGGCCTGGGAGAACTCGTCGTCTTCGAAGCCGATCACGTTGTATCCGACGCTCGCCCAGACGTTGCGGTAGAGGCGGCGGCCGAGGCTCGCGCCCACCGAGTAGTGGCCATCGGTCGCGCGGTCGGATTCGATCTGACGCGCGCGGGCGTGGAAGGCGATGTCCCAGCCCTTCGCGAAGTCCTGGCGCGCCTCGATGCCGAACAGGTGGCCGAGCGAGTCGTACGTCGCACCGTCGATGCGCTCCTTTACCCATTTCGCGGAGTACTGGAGCGCGATCTGCGTGCGCTCGTCGCGCGTGTAGTTGAGCTTCAGGTGGTTCACGACCCGGTCGCCGCGCAGGCCGGAGCCCGACGTGGTGGACAGGCCGTGCTCGAACTCGAGCTGCTCGAGCAGGATCCAGCGCGTGTCGAGGGGCCGATAGGCGAGCGAGAGGCGCGCCGCGTAGGTGTCCTCCTCGGTGGGCGCGGGGCCGGAGCGCTCGGCGCTGAACACCTCCACGTTCGCGGAGTACGAGGTGCGCTCGTGCTCGCGCAGCGCGCCGAGCATGAGGTTCCAGCCGTCCTCGATCTCGCCGCGGCGCGTCTCGACGCGCGTCGTGATCGCGGTCGGACCGTGGCTGTAGCCGGCGCCGATCGAGATCGCGGTGTAGTCGTCGTCCGCCGGGCCTGAGAAGGTGGGGACGTCGGGGTCGAAGGCGGGCGTGCTTCCGCCCGAGATCGTCTGCGAGCGGTCGATCGAGAGATCGAAGCCCCAGCGCTCGAACAGGTTCCAGTGCTGCGCGATGCCGAGGTTCGCGTACGTGCGCGGGCCGTACTCGCCGAGGGTGCTCGCTGTCGGAGTGGCGCCCAGGCTCGAGGTCGCCGACGCACCGGCCGCGCCTTGGGTGGGAAGACCGCCGCGGCCGAGGCTGAGCGCGACCTGCCCGCCCTCCCAAGGCGTGACGTTCGCTCCGACGCGCGTGTCCTGCCCGCGGCGCGTGTCGCCGAACGTGATCTCGTGCTGCGCGAAGAGCGTGAGCCAGTCGGTGAGCTTGTAGTCCGCGCCCGCGCCGACGCGGTCGGCGTAGTCCCCGTGCGGTCCCTCGCTGCCGAAGCCGACCTCGCTGCCGCCGCGCAGCGTGAGCTTGTCGCCGAACAGCTGATAGTGGCCGCCCAGCAACAGCTGCCCCGTGCTCTCGCCCGTCGCGGGAGCGGAGTCGCGCACGTAGCGCGCGCCGGCGTGCACTCCGCGGCGGCCCCCGTCGTCCCACTTCATCAGCGACTCCGCGATCTGGCGGTCGTCGTTCGTCGCGAGGTTCTGCTCGTGGAAGCTGCTCGTCTCGAACGTCCAGCGCTCGCGGAAGCGCCAGCGCAGATCGGCGCCGACGCGGCGCGCGCCTTGGTCGATCGCCGAGAGCTGCCCGAGGCCGAAGCCGTCCTGTTGTTCGCGTGCGTACGCCTCGAGCTCGAGGCTCTCGCTGCGATGCTCCGCAGACACGAGCCACGCAAGCGCGCGCTCGGAGCTCGTGAAGGTCGTGCTGTCGCTTCCCGCCCACTCCGCGCGCAGCGTGTTCGCCTCGTCCCATTCATAGGTGAGGTCCACGCCGACGAGATCGCCCTTCTGGGCGCCGCGCCCTTCGTGGATGCCGGTCGCGCCGATCTCGAGCGCACCTCCGAGGAAGAGGCCCGCGATGCGGCCGCCGCCGGAGATCGCATCGCCGGGGCCGTCCACCTCGTACTCGATGACGATCAGCACCGGGTTGAGCTGCGCGTCGCGGCTCGGCACCGGCGAGCGGAAGTGGAGCGTGCCGCTGTACGGATCGAGGTCGTAGTCGATCTGCGCCGTCTGCGGCCTCACGTCGAGCACGCGGCCGGGGCGGAAGCGGTCGCGCACTTCGATGCGCACGCGATCGCTGCCCACGAGCACCGGCGACTGCGAGAGGCGGTAGAGGCCCGAGGTGCCGTTGCCGCGAATCTCGTCGCGCGCGAAGGACTGGCCGGTGTCGCTCGCGAAGCCGCTGAAGCGCAGCTTCTCGCCGTAGTACTCGCTCTTCAGACCCGTGACGACCCGCTCGTAGCGCGAGAGGTCGTTCCCCGAGAGCGCCGTCTCGGCATCGCCGTAGAGCGCGTAGAAGCGGTCGCGCTGCACCTTCAAGAAGTAGCCGTTCGCGGTGGGCGCTTCGTAGCGCTGCTCGGTGGCGTCGCCGTAGAGCGCGAAGTGCTCCTCGGTGTCGAGCGTGCTCCGCAGCCTCTCGCCGGGCGCAGTGCGCTCTGCGTCGCTGTCGTAGGCCGCGGTGACCTGCCAGTCGCCGCGCACGGTGCCGGTCGCGAACAGCGCGGCGCGGCCCTGCTGGTCGGAGGCGTCGACCTTCGCCGCGCGGCGCGTGCCGTCGTCGCCCGAGTTGTCGCCGAAGCCGAGCTCGCCGGTGCCGAGCGCGACGAGCGTGAACTCGCGGCGGCCAGGCGAGAGCCACCCTTCGATCTCTTCGCGGCGCTCGTCCGCGAGATCGACCGTGAGTGCGAAGCGTCCCGTGGTCGTCGTGGGCTCGAGCTCGATGCGCGCGATGCCGCCCTTCCCCACCACGAACTCGGTTGCGCCGAGATTCGGCACCGCGAGCTTGCGTTCGCGCGCGCGCTCCACCGACTCCTTCGCGCGATGCGGCGCCGCCACCTCGAGCCTCCCGCTCATGCCCTCGCGCACCGGCTGGCCCCAGCGGTCGAACATTTTCAGCGCCACGACCGGCACGATGCGGCCATCGGCCACGAGCGTGGAGAGCGTCGGCATCAGCTCTGCGCTCACCGGCGGTCCCGAGGAGTGGAGCTTCTCCTGGATGCTCGCCACGACTTCGCCGCGCTCGTTCAGCAGCTCGGCGAGGAAGGTGTTGGGGCCTTCGCGAAGGCCGACGCCGCGCCAGCGCGAGATCGCGGTGGTCTGCGACGCGTTCTTCTGTGCGCCGTCGTAGCTGAGCGGCGGCACGAGCTCGCCGTTCAGGAACAGGCGCACGCTCAGATCCGGGTCGTGCTGGATGCCGACCTTCGTCGACGGAATGCGCAGGATCGCGAGGGGGTTGGGATAAACCCAGCGGTTCTCAGGCTCCACCTGCGCGAGCCACGCTGCTCCGAACGCGGCGTCGGGCGGCAGCTCCTCGGGCTCCTTCGGCGGCGGAGGCGGCAACTCGTCCCAGGTCGCGGTCTGCGTGAACGAGCGCTTCGCGTCGAGCGCAGTCTTCACGACGGGCGTACGCACCGGCTCGCCGGTGCCGCGGCGTCCGCTCGCCATCGCGTTCACCTGCACGCTCGGGTCCACTGCGAGCATGAAGCGCAGCGTCACCTCTCCGCCTGGCGCCACCTGCGCGGCGCGCACGGTCGGAACCGGCGCCGACGCGTCCACCTCGGCGCCGGCGCCGATCACCTCGAGCGATCCGGGCACGGGCTGCACGCCATCGGGCAGCATCACCACGCCGGAAATGCCCTTCAGCGTTGCGCCGCCGACGCTCACGCGCAGCTCGACGTGCTGCCGCTCGCCAGCCGGCGTGACCGTGAGCTGCTGATGCAAGCCGCGCGCGGTGGGCGCGCGCTCGAGGAAGAAGTCGGTGCGCCAGAGCGAGCCGCGCTGTGGCTCGACGAACTGCGAGTAGGCGCGGCCCGCGAAGCGCGAGCCCTCGCACGCGGCGGGCGTGAGACCGTCGGGCAGCGTCTGCATGTCGAGCTGCGCGACGTGCGTGTCCGCGCTCACGAGCGGGAAGTGGAAGCGGCCGAGCTCGTCCGTGACGACGCTCGTGCCGTCTTCGAGGAAGATGCGCACGCCCGCGACACCCTTGTGCGCGACGTCGCGCGGATCGGCGCAGCTGCCTTCGAGCACGCGGCCCACGAGCGTGGCGCGCTCGCTGAGCAGATCCGCGACGACGAGCATCGTCGCGCGCGCGGCGTTCGAGGAGAGGATGCCGGCGCGCACGATCGCCTCGTTCACGGCCTTGCCGCCGCGCACGCCCGCACCGAGGCGCGCGACGTAGCGGACCTCCACCTGTGCGCCGGCCGCGAGCACGCCGAGCGGAATCGAGAGCGTGCGGCCGTCGGCCGTGACCGCGGGATCCGGCGCGGGCAGGCCGCCGATGCGCAGCGAGCCGCGCTCGAAGCGGAAGCCGGGCGGGAGGCGGTCTTCGATGAACGCGGGCTGGCCGGCGCTGCCGTTCGGGGCGCCCGCGAGAAGCGTGTAGGGGACGAACTCACCCGGTCCCGCGGTGGCGCGACCGGCGCGCTTCACCAGCGTGAATGCACCGCTCGGATTCGCGGTGTCGACGGGCACGTCGACCGTCACGATCGGGCCGATCGGGACGGGGAAGTCGTTGCCGCGCGAGCCGGGCCCTAACACATAGGGCGCGCCGGGAAGCAGCTGCAGCGCGGCGTCGGGAACGCTGGATGGGAACGTGTGCGTCGCGGGCGGCACGACTTGAAGGCGGTACGTGCCCGGCGCGACGAGGGGGAAACGGAAGCCGCCCGGCGGGAAGGCGTAGTTGGTGCCGCCGGAGTCCATGACGACTCCGCCCGAGCTGACGGTGGACGGGAACGTGGACACGCCGTCGTCGCCGAAGACGGCGGCGGGAAGGCCGGTGCCCGAGTCGATCAGCGTGATCTGCGCGCCGTTCACGGGTGCGCCGGTCTGCGAGTCGAAGACGACGCCGAGCGGATCCACGAGGACTCCGGCGCTCGTGCTGTCGGCGGCGTCGGCCGGATCGCGATAGGTCGCGACCGAGCTGTCGCCCGAGGCGACGGAGAGCACGCAATCTCCGGAAACGGCGGGCGGCGGCCCGCTCATCAGATACCCGACGAACACGCCCGTGTTCGGGCCCGTCTCCGCCGCGCGCACGACTTCGCTGTCGCCCGCGAGCTGAGAGTCGACGGTGACGAGCACGGACTCCGCGACCAGCGGATCGAGGTTCTGGTCGGCGTCCGAAACGCGAACGAAGAACGCCTCGCCCTGGTGGTAGGCGCCTCCCCCTAACAAATCGACCGGCGCGCCGAGATTGATCGGCGCGCCTAGGAGATCCGTGGGGTTCGGCGATGCCACGAACGGGCCGGCGAGCGTGCCGCTCGTGCTGCACATCGCGGCGCCGACGTTCGTCGCGACCGCGCCCAGGTAGCCGGGCGCGTAGTGAAGGAACTGGGTCGTCGAGGGAGTGCGGATCGTCGTCGTGACGATCGTGTCGGTGTTGGAGAGCACCGCGCTGGGCACGCCGCCGGGCGGCGTGAACACGCCCTGCGCGGTGTTGGAGATCGGCGTGCCCGGGGGCGTCTGCGCATGGCCGGCGAGCGCGAACAGCGCGATCGCCAGCCACGCGCAGATCCAGCTTCCGGCGCGCGAACGCACGAAGCCCGCAGCGGGCGCCGCGCGGAGTCGCGAAGACTCCGCGCGGGCCCGCCGGGGCCCATGCATCGGGTTCGGAAGCTGAGCGCTCACGAGTCGCTACTGAATGACGACTCGGAAGCGCACCGTGGCCTGCGACGTCGAGCACGAACTCGCCCTCGTCGTCGGCCGCCGCGTTGGTCAGCGGCGTCGCAGCGCCGCCGTAGAGGTTCGGCGCCGTGACCTGAATGCCCGCGAGAGGGCCATAGCCATTCAAGTCGAAGTCGACCGTGCCGTTCGCGATCTCCGAGGCCAGGCTGTCGCTCACCGCCACGTTCGTGGCGGTCGCGGTGGCGGTACCCGCATTCGAGATCGTGATCGTGTACTCGACCGTCGCGCCGGGGATCGCCTTCGGGTTGACGCCGAGGTTGATCGGGTCGCTGATCACGACCGAGGCCTTGGCGACGGTGATCGACGCCGTCTGCACCTGGTACGCGCCGGCATCGCTGTGGAGGCCGTCGTTCGCCACGTCGGCGAAGCCGCCGAGATCCGCGAACACGATGTCGACACCCGCCGTGTCCGCGCCCGCGGAGTTCGTGACGACCGCGCCGAGACCGGCGGCGCCGCCCGCGCGGACCTGCGCGCTGAGCGTGATCGCCGAGACATCGCCATCCACCCGCCCGACCGGGACGCTGCGAACGACCCAGACGGTGACGTCGGCGTCTTCAACGAGCTCGTCGATGAACGTCGCGGTGTCGGCCAAAGGCTCGTAGATGTCGTCGCCGTCGTCGACCACGACGGTCGTTCCCGTCATGTCGAAGTCGTCCGGGCCGACGACGAACGGATCCGTTCCGTTCGTAGCGGTCAGCACGTAGTCCTGCGTCGAGTTACCCGTGTTGGTGACGGTGAACTCGAGGACTTCGTTGACACCGTTCACCGGGACGCCCGTGTAGGTGCCGGCCACTTCGTTGACGATGTGGCTGATGCTGTTGTCGACGAGGAACGTGGTGTCGGAGCCGTTGTTGACGCCCGGATTGCTGTTGCCGGCGCCCGGCGCCGATTCGATCACCGGCTGCGCTGTGGCGCTGATGTCGTAGGACACCGTCGCGCGGTTCGCGATGGACGTACCTGAGTCCGTCCCGATGGCCTGCGCACCCTGCGCAGCCACGATCAAGAGCGCGGCCGAGAAGATCCCGGCGCGCGCGTTGTTTCTCCAAACCCGTTGCATGGTCTTTCTCCTGGTTGTTGGGAACGAAGGAACGAGCGAGAGATCCACGCGCCGCTACTCGAGCTGCGCGAGGAAGCGCACCGACCGCTGCTCGGCCGGAGCGAGGGGCGCCGCGAAGACCCAGCGCACGTGCGTGTAATCGCTGGCGAGGGCAGGACGGCGCGTGCCGTCCTCGTTCGCGACGGTCAGTTTCTCGGGGCGATCGAAGCGGAAGCCGCCGTCGACCGAGAACAGCACCTGTGCGCCCGCGTCCGTCGCGGTGCCGTCCAGGTACGTCACCTCGGCAGGAATCGGATCCGTGACGACCACGCGATCCGCGTTCTGCTGCGAGATGTTCTTCGCCTCGATCGTGTAGGCGACGACGTCGCCCGGCACGACCTCGGCCGCCGGCACGTACAGCTCGGCCGCCGTGCCGTCGGGGTTCTGCGCGAGCACGCGCTTCTCGACCTTCGCCGAGAGCGAGATGCTCCCGGCCTCGGCGAGTGCGCCCGTCGCGCAAAGCAGCGCGGCGGCCATCGCCGCGCCGAGTCGCATTCGATTCGTGTGAAGAGTCATTGGGTTTCCTCCCTAATCAATCGTGACTTGGAACGTGATCACTTCTGCTGGCCCCCCGGCCGGCAGCGAACCGAGGCCGACGCTGATCGCGCCGGCCGTGGTGAATCCGAAGTCCGCCTCGTCGACGGGCGAGTCGGCCGCGTCGGTGAGCGGAACCGCGTTGCGCATCATCGAGCCCGGCACGTAGGTCGTGTTCGCCGGGATGGCGTCGGTGAGCGTGGTCGCGTCGGCGTTGCCGACTCCTGCGACCGTGACGGTGAGCGTGTAGGTGATCGTCGCGCCCGGAACCGGCTGCGCGCCGCCGAACGGGTCTGCGATCGCCGAGGTCTTCGCGATCGTGAGCGCGACGGCGGAGACCTGATAAGTGCCCTGATCCGAGTCGTCGCCGCCGCTCGTGCCGACGATCGCGTCCGTGCCGAGCTCGCCGGCGCCGGGGAACACGTCGCCGGGCAAGCCCGTGCCCGTCGTCGACGCCGCGGCCAGGAGACTGTCGCCGAGGTCGCCGCTCACGAGCGGAGCGGGGATGTCGCTCAGCGCGAACACGACGATGTCGTCCTGCGCGGCCAGATTCGCGTCGAGGACCGGGTCGTTCACGCCGTTGCTGTAGAGCGTGTCGACGCCGACGTCGTAAACGCCGTTCGCGTTGGCGTCGAGGTAGATCGCCGCGAACACCGGATTGAAGTCGTCGCCCGCGAGACCGTTGTTCACACTGAGCGCGAACGCGTCGATGCCGTTGCCGGTGTTCGTGACGCGGTACGTGAGCACGCGCGCGCTCGACGGCGAGTTCACGAGCACGTTGCCGATCGAGAGCAGCGTCACGTCGACGTCGATCAACTCGGCGACGGTGATCGTGTTCGGCGTGCTGCTCGCCGACACCGGCGAGCCGCCCACGTCCGCGGTCACGGTGGCAGTGTTCACGATGTCCGTGCCGGCTGCGGTGCCCAGCGCATGGACGGAGCTCGCAGTCGCGAGCACGCACACTGCGGCTCCGACTGCTCGCCTCAGACTCGCTAGTGACTTCATCTCGAATCCTCCTGCTGTGTCTTCACTGCACACGCGCCTGGAAGCGCAGCTCGAAGCTCGGCGTGGCGCTCAGCGATGCGCCGGCGAGCGTCCCGCTCGGGCGCACGCGCGTTGCACGCGCTGCCGCGTCGCATCCGTCGGCGTCGCGCATCGGCGCGCATGTGAACGTGTTCGCGCCGCTGTCGAGCCCGACGTCGAAGTCGGGCTCGGCGGAGAAGAGCGCGGCGACGGCGACCAGCGCGCACGCAAGTGTCCGTGCTCTCGCGCAGAGCTCGCGCGAGCAAGCGCGGCCGCCTGCCACATTTGGGCTACGTAGATTCACCCAGACGGTTTCGTCAGAACGGCAGAGCAATCAACCGGCAAAATGCCCAGGCGGCTCGCGCTCGAACCTCGCTTCATGCACCGCGGTTGCGAAGACGCGCAGCCGATCCACGAAGGGCCGTCTCCACGAGGAGTTGCGCAGGCTGGTTGCCGCGCGGTGAGTGTGTTTCCGCCCGGGGCCCGCGCGCACTGAGCTACCAGTCGCAATTCAAGGAGACGCGAGATGGCGAACGGCGCGGCACCGGAGCCCGTGGTCGAGAGCAAGTACACGCGCAAGCTGCGCCCGAACACGCGCAAGTCGGAGCACGCAACGCGCGACGAAATCCGCCTGCTCTCGCCGGACTTCTACGCCGACCTTCATCCGCTCTGCACGTGGATGCGCGCGCATGCGCCGGTCTACTGGGACGACGCGACCGGAATCTGGGGGATCGCTCGCTACGACGACATCATGACCGTCGCGCGCGAGTGGGAGACGTTCTGCTCCCGCGAGGGCTCGCGGCCGGACAGCTCGGTGCCGAGCATGATCAACTTCGATCCCCCGCAGCACACGCTGCGCCGCCGCATCATCTCGGCAGGCTTTACGCATCGCCGCGTGCAGGACCACGAGGTGTTCCTGCGCCGCAAAGTGCGCGAGTTGCTCGATGCGGCCGCGGCGAAGGGCCGCTGCGACTTCGTGCGCGACGTCGCGACGCCGCTGCCGATGTACATGATCGGCGAGTTGATGGGCCTGCCCGAAGCGGACCACGACACGCTGCTGCATTGGTCCGACTTGTTCGCGACGGGCAACGCTGAGATCGGCCTGCAGGTGCGCGACGCGGTGATCGCCTACGCCGAGTACATCCAGCGCGTGATCGCGCAGCGCCGCGGCGGGAGCGCGGAAGATCTCGTGAGCCTGGCGGTGAACGCCGTCGTCGACGGCGAGCGGCTCAGCGAGGACGATCTGATCTTCGAGACGATGCTCGTGCTCGTGGGCGGCGACGAGACCACGCGCCACGTGATCAGCGGCGGCCTCGCGGCGCTGCTCGAGCATCCCGCGCAGCTCGCGAAGCTGCGCGCGAATCCGGCGCTCGTGCCGAGCGCCGTCGAGGAAATGCTGCGCTGGGTGACGCCGATCCAGAACATGAACCGCACCGCGACGCGCGACGCCGAGCTGCGCGGCCAAAAGATCCGCGCGGGCGACCGCATGCTGCTGCTGTATCCGTCCGGCAATCGCGACGAGGCGGTGTTCCGTGACCCGTTCGCGTTCGACATCGAGCGCACGCCCAACGACCACGTCGCGTTCGGCGGCTTCGGCCGCCACCACTGCCTCGGCGCACAGCTCGCGCGCCTCGAGCTGCGCGTGCTCTTCGAAGAACTGCTCGCGCGCTGGAGCGACGTGCGGCTGGCGGAGCCCGCACAGCCGCTGCGCCGGCGCCGCGGCACCTTCGTGCTCGGGATCGAGGAGATGCCGGTCGTGGTGGCGCGCAGCTGACTCCCTGCGCGGCGCTCACCCCCGCCGCATCTCCTGACCGCCGCCGTACACGTACAGCCGCTCGCCCGTCACGTACGACGCGCGCTCCGACACGAAGAAGCGCACCGCGTTCGCGACGTCTTCCGGCTGACACACGCGCCCGAACGGCATCGTGCGGTCGAGCTGGTGGATGTCCTCGACGCCCGCCGCCGCCTTCGCGAGCCGACGCCCCATCTCCGTCTCCACGAGTCCCGGCGCGACGATGTTCACGTGGATGTTCTTGTGGCGGACCTCTTTCGCGAGCGTGAACGCGAGCGCCTCGAGCGCCGCCTTGCCCATGTTGTACGGCGCGCCGTTCGCGCCGTAACCGATCGTCGCCGCGCTCGAGATCATCACGATGTCGCCGCGCGGCCGCGCCTTCATGCTCGGCAGCACGAGCTGGCACAGGTAGTGCGCGCCGAACGCGTGCGTGCGCACCACGCGCTCCATCTCCGCGGGGTCGGTCTTCTCCACGCTGTTGCCGCGGCTCGCGATGCCGGCGTTGTTGACGAGAATGTCGACGTGGCCGAAGTCGCGCAGGATCGCTTCGACCATGCGCTGGTCCTCGTCGTAGCTGTCGACCGACGCGGCGTACGCACGCGCGCGGCGCCCGAGCTTCTCGATCGCGGCGACGGTCTCGCGCGCGGCGTCTTCCTCGCGCCGGTAGTTCACCGCGATGTCCGCGCCGTCTTCGGCGAGCGCGAGCGCGATGCCGCGGCCGATGCCGCGGCTACCGCCGGTGACGAGTGCGACGCGACCTGCGAGGGACATGAGTGCTCCTTCGTTCGGGCGCGCGACCGTAGCTACGCGCATTCGCGGCGTGCGACTCTCGCGCGCGAAGGAGCCGCGATGGCGCTGCGCGTCGCCGAGCGTTGGTTCTCGCGCCGCGAAGTCGGCCGCGGCGTGACGCTCTTGTGGGAGCCGCACGTGGCGCCGCTCCTGCGCTGCAACGTCTGGCACGTGCGCGGCCGCGCGCGCGACCTCGTCGTCGACACCGGCCTCGGCGTCGCGAGCCTCGTCGACGCCGCGCGCGACCTCTTCGAGCGGCCGCTCGCCGCCGTCGCGACGCACGTGCATCACGACCACACCGGCGGAATGCACGAGTTCGCGGAGCGCTGGATTCACGCGAGCGAGGCGGATGCGATGGCGAGCGGCGAGAACAACCTCCCGCTCGAGCTCGCCGCCTACGACGACGCGACGCGCAAGTTCTTCGCCAATCTCGGCTACGACCTCAGCGCGGGCCTAATCACTGCGATCCCGCGCGAAGGCTTCGACCCTGCCGCGCATCGGCTCGCAGCCGCCACCGCGACGCGCGTGCTGCACGAGGGCGACGTGATCGACCTCGGCGACCGCGCGTTCGAGGTGCTGCACCTGCCCGGCCACTCGCCCGGCAGCATCGGCCTTTGGGATGCGAAGAGCGGCACGCTCTTCTCCGGCGACGCGATCTACGACGGCCCGCTGCTCGACCAGATCCCCGGCGCGAACGTTCCCGATTACCTGGCGACGATGCGGCGGCTGCGCGAGCTGCCCGTGAGCGTCGTGCACGGCGGGCACGATCCGAGCTTCGGGCGAGCACGGCTCGTCGAGATCGCGGACGATTATCTCGCGCGGCGCACCGCGTAGACCCACTCGCTCGGCTAGCGCGGTTCCGCCGCCACCCGAATCATGCGCTTGCCGCGGTTCTCACCGGCCAGCAGCCCGATCAGCGCGCGAGGCGCGTTCTCGAGTCCGTCGATCACGTCTTCGACGACTCTCAGCTTTCCGCTCGCTGCCCACGCGGAGAGATCGCGCTCGGCTTCGGCGTCCTTGTCGGCAAAGTCCATGACGAGGAAGCCCTCCATGCGCAGCCGCTTCACCACGAGCAGTCCGGGCACGCCGGCGGGGCTCTTCGGCGCAGCGACGTCGTACTGCGAGACGGCGCCGCAGCACGAGATGCGACCGCGCGGCTTCATCGCGAACAGCGCGGCCTGGAGAATCGCGCCGCCGGTGTTGTCGAAGTAAACGTCGATGCCCTCCGGCGCTGCGCGCTTCAGCTGCGCCGCGAGGTCGTCCGCCTTGTGGTCGATGCACGCGTCGAAGCCGAGCTCGCGCACGACCCACGCGCACTTCTCGCTGCCGCCCGCGACGCCGACGACGCGCGCGCCCTTGATCTTGCCGATCTGCCCGACGAGCGAGCCGACCGCTCCGCCAGCGGCGGAGACGAGCAGCGTCTCGCCCGCTGCGATGCCGGGCACGTGGAGTAAGCCGTGATACGCGGTCTTGCCGGTCACGCCCAACACCGAGAGCTGATGCGACAACGGCCGGTGCGCGCTCGCACGTGCGAACGTCTTCGCGTCAGCGGCGCACCACTCCTGCCAGCCGAGCTCGCCGAGAACGAGATCGCCGCGCGCGAACTTCGGCGAGCGCGACTCGACGACTTCGCCGAGCCCGTAGCCGCTCATCAGCTGGCCCGCTTCGAGCGCGGCGCGGTAGGTCGCCCCTTGCATCCACGCGCGGTTCGCGGCGTCGAGCGAGAGCAGCACGCTGCGCACGAGCACTTGTCCGTCGGCAGGCGCCGGAATCGCAGCGCTGCGCGACGCGAAGTGCTTCTCGGTGAGCGGACCGCGCGGCCGCTCCATCAAGAGGATCTGCGTGTTGTCGGCCATCGCTCGTTTCCCCTCGGACGGTTCTCAGCGCGCGCTCAGGCCCGCTTCCACTTCGGATCGCGCTTCTCGATGAACGCGTCGATCCCTTCCACCGTGTCGGCCTCCATCATGTTCGAGGCCATGGTGTCGCCGGCGAACTTGTAGGCGTCGGGAAGCTCCATGCGCAGCTGCTTCTCGAACATCTGCTTGCCCGTGCGCACCGCGACGGGCAGCTGCGCGGAGAGCTTCTTCGCGAGCTTCGCGACTTCGGCGTCGAGCTCGGCGAGCGGCACGGCACGGTTGACGAGGCCGACGCTCTCGGCGGTCTTGGCGTCGATCATGTCGCCGGTGAAGAGCAGCTCGAAGGCGCGCTTCTTCCCGATCGCGCGGGACACGGCCACGCTCGGCGTCGAGCAGAACAGGCCGAGGTTGATGCCCGTGGTGCCGAAGCGCGCGTTCTCGCTCGCGAGCGCGAGATCGCAGCTCGCGACGAGCTGCGCGCCGGCCGCGGTCGCGACGCCGTGCACGCGCGCGATCACCGGCTTCGGCAGCGCGACGACCTGCTGCATCATGCGCCCGCAGCGCCCGAACAGATCCTCGTAATAACTCTGGCGCGGGTTCGCGCGCATCTCCTTCAGGTCGTGCCCCGCGCAGAACGCGCGGCCGGCGCCGGCGAGCACGACCACGCGCACCGTCTCGTCGCTCGCGATGCGCGTCAGCTCGCCCGAGAGCGCGTCGATCAGCGCTTCGCTCAGCGAGTTGAACTGATCGGGGCGGTTCAGCGTGAGCGTGGCCACCCCGTCCTTGTCCTCGCGCAGCAGCACGGGTGCGTCGGTCATCTCAGCCTCCGAACTCTTTGCAGAGCTCTTCGTCGCTCATCGCGATCAGGCGGTCCGTGTAGCCGTGGAAGCGCTGACCGCCGCTCTCGTTGCGGCCGAACAGTACGTGCGTGCGTGCGCCGCTCTGCAGCGCGCGCTGCTGGCGCAGACCCGTCGCGTAGTCCTCTTCCCTGACCACGAACTCGAGCATCCCGAACATCTTGTCCGCGCTCTCGCGCTGCTCGTCGGTCGGCGGCTTCTCCATCAAGTAGTTCTGGACCGTGTACGACTCGAGCGCGCTCTCGCCGGGGAAGAGCTGCGAGATCATCACGCCGCGCCCGCCGCCGTCGAACGACGCGATCGAGATGTGCGGGAAGATCGTCCACACACCGCTCATCAGAGCCGCGTCCGGCCACTCCTCGGGCGCCTTCAGCTCGTTCGACGACGCGGTGCCCGCGCCCACTTGGTCGACGCGCGTGGGCGCGTTGCGGCCGAGCGCGGTCACGCGCTGGTGCGGGCCCCACGGGTAGTAGAGCGCGCGGTTCGGCATGTCGGGGCCGAAGGTGTTCTTGTGAAGGATGGGGAGGTGATAGAGATCGAGATAGCCGTCGTAGGCGATCTTCCAGTTAGGACCCTTCAGCGTGCGGCGCGCGAAGAAGTACCAGGACTCGAAGCCGAAGCCGCCGAGCATCTCGTCGTAGCCGCACAGGAAGTTCTCGATCGAGAGCTTGGAGTTGCGATCGAGAATCACCCAGATCAGGCCCGCGCGTTCGAGCGTCGGCAGAGTGATTAGGCCGTGCGTCGCGCGGTCGACTTTGCCGAAGTCCTTCTCTTGGAAGACGCCCGTGAGCTTGCCTTCGAGGTCGTAGGCCCAGGCGTGATACGGGCAGGTGAAGCGCCGCGCGTTGCCGCACGTCTCGGTGATGATCTGCGCGCCGCGGTGCGCGCACGAGTTCACGAACGCGCGCGCGACGCCGTCGGTCCCGCGCGCGATCAGCACGGGTACAGAGGCCGCCTCGATCGACTTGTAGTCGCCAGCCTTCGGCAGCTCGCACGACGCCGCGAGCATCAGCGGCACGCGCTTGAAGATCTTCTCCTTCTCGAGCTTCGCGCGCTCTTCGCTGAGGTAGTGCTGCGCCGGGATGCGCAGCACGTCGGGCGCCTGCTCGACTCGATCCTCCTGCGTGAGGGTCACCATGTGCTTCGCCATCTCGATCAGCTTCGCGCGGGACATGTCGGCGCCTCCGTTGCACACGTGCAACCTTAGGCCGCAGTCTACGCCGCTGACCTAGCGTGCGGCACCCGCGCGCCCTGCGGCGCGCCGCCACGAGGAGGCCCCCATGCCCGGCGACCTGACTTGGCTCGCGCAGCATCGCGAAGACGTGCTCGAGCCCGAGCTCGCGATCTGCGATCCGCACCACCACCTGTGGGACCGCGTCAGCCACAGCGAGCGCTTCCTGCTCGACGAGCTGCTCGCCGAGTTCGGCGGGCATCGCGTGGTGAGCACCGTGTTCGTCGAGTGCGCCGCGTTCTATCGCGCGGACGGCGACGAGGCGCTGCGCTTCGTGGGCGAGACGGAGTTCGTGCAGGGCGTCGCGGCGATGAGCGCGAGCGGGCACTACGGCGAAGTGCGCGCGTGCGCGGGCATCGTGAGCCGCGCGGACCTGACACGCGGCGCCGACGTGCCGCGCCTGCTCGACGCGCACATCGCCGCCAGCCCGAACCGCTTCCGCGGCATCCGCCACGCGAGCGCCTTCGACCCGAACCCGGAGATCCGCCGCTCGCACACCGCGCCGCCGGCCGGCTTGTTAGGCGACGCCGCCTTCCGCCGCGGCTTCGCCGAGCTCGAGCGGCGCGGCCTCAGCTTCGACGCCTGGCTCTATCACCACCAGATCCCCGAGCTCACCGCGCTGGCGCGCGCGTTCCCGAACGTGACGATCGTGTTCGATCACTTTGGCGGCCCGCTCGGCATCGGGCCTTATCAGGGCAAGCGCGCCGAGATCTTCGCGCAGTGGAAGCGCGACGTGGCCGAGCTCGCGCGCTGCGAGAACGTCGTCGCGAAGCTCGGCGGCCTGCTCATGGCCATCAACAACTGGGGCTTCGACAAGCGCCCGAAGCCGCCCGGCTCCGAAGAGATCGCCGCCACCACGCGCGACTGGTACCTGCACGCGATCGACCGCTTCGGCCCGAAGCGCTGCATGTTCGAGAGCAACTTCCCGATGGACCGCGTCTCGTGCAGTTATCCCGTGCTGTGGAACAGCTTCAAGCGCATCGCGTCGGGATTCAACGCGGAGGAGAAGAAGGAGATGTTCCGCGGGACGGCGGAGCGGGTGTATCGGATCTAACCCTCCGCCGGACCACCTTCGACCTTTTGCGGGTACGGGATTCGCAGATCCCGCGCGATCTGCTCGATACCGGCTTCGCCCTCAAACGAAGAAAGGTCGATCCCTCGCGTACGCACCTTCTCCCACGAACTTGAGGTGTCGTGATGCCGCCGAATGAAGTCGACCGGAAAGGTGATGAGTTCCGGCGCACGCGATCCGTCCTGCGGTTTCGAGTCACGTCGCCGCTTCGCAGAGAAGTGGCCAACGTTCATGAAGGCAGCAATGAGGTAGTCGAAGGACTCGAGTGTCGAGGACTTCACGGGGAATCCGCGATCGCAATCGGTCGCGAGGCGACTCTTGACCTGAACGCGGATTTGGCGGCCCGAGCGGCGCGAGTCTGGGTGGATGCAGATCAAGTCGTAACCGTCGTTCCCGGGAGGCGCCTTGTACGTGAGAATGTTGCGGCGTAACAAGTGGCCCATGACGAGATGCTCAGCCCCGAGCGCGATTGCCGGGTATCGCGTGAATCGCATCGACGGCATTCGCGGCTTCTACGCCTCCACCCTCGCGTAGTAGTTCTTCGCCCCGATCTTCTTCACGTCGCTGAGCCAGTCGCTGTCGTAGTGCTCGGTCGGGCCTTGCAGCGGATCCACCATCGACCAGGCCTGGCGCTTGTACGTCCAGTTCTCGGGCTGGAGGCGATGCGCGGCGCGGAAGAACGGGCGCGCCGCGGCTTCGTGGCCGTTGCGGTGCAAGTGCTGGCCCAGCTCGAAGTTCGCGGCGGCTTCGGACACCGACTTCGGGCGCGCGGCGGAGCGCTCGATCACCTGCTCAGGTGTTAGGACGTACCTGCTCTTGGCGCCGTTGCGCGCCCAGTCGCGCAGCATCGTGATGGTGGCCTGCAGGTCGATGTCGAGCTTCGACGCTTCGGCCAGCATCTCGCGCATGCGCTGCGGCGTCTCGGGCGGCAGCTCGGTCGCGCCGTAGCCGCGCTCGCGCGGCGCGAAGGCGGGCTCCGCGGGGCGCACGATCATGCCCGCTTCGTCGATCCACACGCTCATCGGCACGTTGATGATGCCGAGCAGCGCGCCGAGCGAGTGCTCGGGATCGAGCAGCTGCGGGTAAGTCGTCTTCGCGTCGTCGATGATCGGCGTCGCGGCGCTCGTGTTCGTGTCCATCGCTACGAGCACGATCTCGACGCCGAGGGGGCGCAGCTCGTTTCGCACCGCCTGCCACACGGGCAGGTCCATGCGGCAGCCTCACCAGCTCGCCCACGAGCACATGAAGACCTTCGTGCCCTTCAGCGAGCCGAGCCGGAACGGGTTGCCGTCGCGCTGCGGCAGCGTGAGATCGGGCGCGACGGCGGTTGTTAGGGCTCGGCCGCCCGACACGGGGCCGAGCGCCCAGAGCTTGTGCGCTTCGCTCGCGACGAGCGCCATGCCGAGCGCGTCCGCGACCGCCGGCACGTTCACGCGGCCATCGCTGCGGCGCGCGCTCGCGGGAACCGGCATGCAGACTTCGGCTTTGCACGCGCCTTCGGGCTTCAGCTCCCAGCCCGTGCCGCGCGCGAACTCGGCGGCGCTGGGATCGAGGCGGTCGAGGATCATGGGCGCTCCTTCGCGAGAGGGGCCAGCTTACGCCAGTGCTGCGAAGGGCGAGGCACTCGACGAACCGCCGCGCCCCCACGCTCGGGGCCCGACCCTTTCTGGCTCGCCGCGCCGATTCCAAGCGCGCCGCTGAGCTACCCCTCGCGCGATGTCGCTCGCGATCCCCACCCCCGAATCGATCACGCCCGCGTTCTTCACCGAGCTGCTGCGCCGCGCGGGGCACGCGGGCGCGACGGTGGCGCGCTTCGACGCGACGCCCGTCGGCACGGGGCAGATCGGGCGCTGCGTGCGCTTCGCGTTCGAGCTCGCCGGCGATGCCGCGGGCGCGCCGCGCACGCTGGTGGGCAAGTTCCCCTCGCTCGACCCGCTCTCGCGCCAAACCGGCGTGCAGCTGCGCAACTACGCGCGCGAGATCTTCTTCTACCGCGAGCTCGCGGCGCGCATCCCGATCGGGAAGCCGCGCTGTTATTACGCCGAGATCGCGGGCGAGGGCCCCGAGTTCGCGCTGATCCTCGAGGACATGGCGCCCGCGCAGCAGGGCGATCAGCTCGCGGGCTGCACGCCCGAGGTCGCGCGCGCAGCGCTCGTGGAGCTCGCGAAGCTGCACGCGCCCACCTGGATGGACGCGCGGCTGCGCGGGCTCGATCTGATCGCCGAGCCGAACGACGAGCGCGCCGCGCAAGGCCGCGACCTCTACGCGGCGATGCTGCCCGCGTTCCTCGCGCGTTTCGCGCCGCGGCTCGAACGCGACGAGCAAGAGATCATCGCGGCCGTCGCGAAATCGCAGGGGCCGCCGCACCGCTACCCCGCCACGCCGTGGGCGCTCGTTCACATCGACTACCGCCTCGACAACCTGCTGATCGACGCGCGCACTTCGCCGCCGCGCGTGAGCGTGGTCGACTGGCAGAGCCTCGTGCTCGGCTCGCCGCTCTCCGACGCCGCGTACTTCCTCGGCGCCTCGCTCTTGCCCGAGGTGCGGCGCCCGATCGAGCGCGAGCTCGTGCGCAGTTACCACGACGCGCTCTGCGCCGGCGGCGTGCGCGGCTACGCATGGGACGCGTGCTGGCAGGACTACCGGCGCGGCGCGTTCGCGGGCTTCGCAGTGACGGTCGTCGCGAGCGTGATCGTTCAGGGGACCGCGCGCGGCAACGACATGTTCACCGCGATGGCGCGCCGCCACGCGCGCCACGCGCTCGATCTCGGCAGCGCGGAGTTTCTGTAACAACGCAAGCGCGGCGCAGCCGAGCGAAGCCCACACGACAGGAATCGCCATGACGCAGATGAACGAGCTCGCCTTCTACACGCTCGCGGGGCAACCGAACTCGCCGCGCGAGCTGATCGACGAGTTGCAGCAGGCCGAGGCGCTCGGCATCGGCGCGTGCTTCATCTCGGAGCGCTTCAACATCAAGGAGGCCGCGACGCTCTCGGGCGCGGTAGGCGCCGTGTCGCGTGAGATCGGCATCGCGACCGCCGCCACGAATCACAACACCCGCCATCCGCTCGTGACGGCGTCGTACGCCATGACGATGCACAAGCTCACGGGCGGACGCTTCTCGCTCGGCCTCGGCCGCGGCATCGCGCCGATGTTCAAGGCGTTCGGGCTCCCGTCCATCACGACCGCGCAGCTCGAGGACTTCGCGAAGCTGATGCGCCGGCTCTGGCGCGGCGAGACGGTGGTGGGCCACGACGGCCCGTGCGGGAAGTTCCCCGTGTTGACACTGGGGCCCGACTACACGGGCGAGATTCCGCTCACCTTCACGGCGTTCGGCCCCAACTCGCTCGCGCTCGGCGGCCGCGCGATGGACGCGGTGGTGCTGCACACGTTCTTCACCGACGAGACGACCGCGCGCTGCGTGCGCGAGGTGAAGGCCGCCGCGGAGAAGGCGGGGCGCGACCCTGCGAAGGTCCGCGTGTGGTCGTGCTTCGCGACGATCGGCGACCACCTGCCCGAGCCGGTGCGCCTCAAGAAGACCGTGGGCCGCATGGCGACGTACCTGCAGGGCTACGGCGAGTTGATGGTGCGCACGAACCGCTGGGATCCCGCGGCGCTCGCGCGCTTCCGCAGCGATCCGCTCGTCGCGAACTTCCGCGGCGCAATCGACGCGCGCGCAACGACCGCGGAGCTCGAGCAGATCGCGAAGCTGATCCCCGCCGAGTGGCTCGCGCCCGCGGCGACGGGCAGCCCTGCGCGCTGCGTCGCGAAGATCCGCGAGCAGCTCGCGCTCGGTTGCGACGGCGTGATCCTGCACGGCGCGAGCCCGACGGACTTGGGGCCGATCGTGCGCGAGTACGCAAAGACGCGGCCGGTGGGGAAGTACGACCACCTGCATGCGAATCCGGCGGCGTGACTCTCGGCAACAGCTCGGCTCCGAAGACTTCGCCTCGCTGCGCGCTGCCTACCGCGCTTGACTTCGCTCGGCTTCGCCTCGCTGCGCGCTGCGCTTGCCGCGTTCGACTCCGCTCGGCTTCGCCTCGCTGCGCGCTGCGCTTGCCGCGTTCGACTTCGCTCGGTTTCGCTTCGCTGCGCGCTGCGCTTGCTCAGCGCTCGAGGTCTCCGCGCCGGTACGAGTAGTCGCTCGGCTTGCGGCCGCCGCGCAGGCCTGCGGGCGAGGCGGTGAAGTAGCCGTCGGCCGCGGGCTCGGTGCGGGCCCAGTCGTTCACCTCGGCGCGGAACGACATCTTCCACACGCCGCCGCGGCGCTCGTAGCGATCGAGGTAGCGGCCCGCGATGAAGAGATCTTCCTCGGCGCCGTTCGTCACGATGCGGTGAAACGCCTGGAAGTAGACCTCGCCGGTGGCGCGGTCGCCGTCGAGCTCGATCAGGATCTGCCCGAGCATGTGGTGGTTCGCGAGGTGGTCCTTGAGCGCGCCCATCGCGAAGCCGACGAAATCGCGCGCGGCGCCGGCGAAGAAGCCGTAGTTCACGCGCGCATCGTCGTGAAACGCGGACGCGACGAGGCCCGGGTCGAGGCGATCGAGCCCGCGCATGTAGGTGGCCGACAGCTCCGCGATCGCCTGCTTCGCCGCGAGCTCTTGCAGCAGCTGCGTGCTCACGGCTGCATCCACTTGTCGAGCGTCAGGTGGAAGCGGCGGATGCGCACTTCCTGATAATTCCCGAGCGTCTGCCCCTTCTTGCGCGCGGTCTTCGCGCCGTCGCGCTGCATGCGCAGGTTGCTCGTGTCCTGGTCGTACACGAACGCGAGGCCGGGATCGAAGCCGTGCACGGTCGTGTACGAGTCGTGCTCGCCGAGCTTCACCACGGGCGCCGGCGGCGGGCGCTCGCCGCTCGCCGGCAGCGGCGCGAGGAAGAGGATCTCGTGGATGCAGGTGTCGGGATCCATTCCGTTCGGGCGGAAGCGGTAGATCATCGGGAGGTTCACGCCGGGGAACAGGAACATGTTCGGGAAGAGGTGGTACTCGATCGAGTCCATCAGCTCGCTCGCGCTGTAGCGCGAGAGGTCCGTGCGGAACTTCTCAGTGAGCCGCGCGCGCACCTTCTCCGCGATCAAGACGCGCGCCGTCGTGCCCTGCGCGAGGCGCTCCGCGCTCTTCTCATCCCACGCGCCCATCAGCTTCAGCATCTCTTCGTCGTCGGGCGGTCGGCGCAGATGCGGGCTCGGCGAGCCGATCGTGTGGATGAAGCGCGTCACGTTCTCGCCGAACACGTCGTACTGCGCGTTCGCGTCACCGGCGGTCCTCAGGCCCTCGGGATGCGTCGCGAGTACGTGGAAGGCCTCGACGAACGCTTCGAGGGTCATCTTCCAGTTCGCGGGAATGATCTTTTCGGTGTGCACCGCGACGTAGCGATCCTCGAGCGGCCACTTCGCGAAGTGCTCCGGCAGGACGCCGATCGCCTCGCGCAGCGGGCGCGCGTTCGGGTCGGGGTTGATGAACACGAAGCCGCCCCACGTCTCCACCTTGGCTTCGTCGGGGCGGAAGGTCTTCTCATCGATGTGCGGAAAATCCCAGCGGCACGGGATTTCGCGCACGCTGCCGTCGAGGCGCCAGCTCATGCCGTGGAACGGACAGCGAAACTGCGAGCCGGTGTTGCCCGACGTGCCGGGCTGCTTCCACTGCATGCCGCGGTGCGGGCACGAGTTGTAGTAGGCCTTGATCTCGTTCGGCGCCGAGCGCACGACCACGAAGGACCAGCGCCCGATGTCGTACACGACGTAGTCGCCGACGCGCGGGATGTGCTCCTCGCGGCAGGCCCACTGCCACACGCGCGGCCATAACAAGTCCATCTCGCGCTCGAAGAACGCGCGCGACGTGTAGCGCTCGTACGAGATGTCCTCGTCGCCGAGGAACTGGTACGACTCGGTCGTCAGCACGTCGGGCGCGCCGTCGCGGTCGGCGAGGATCAAGTCGCGCGTCGAGGGGCCGGGGCAGCGCGCCGCTCCGGGCGGAAGGGACGAGTCGGCAGGTCGCGTGAGGTCGTGGGCCATGGCGCGAGCATAAGTCGGCGGCTCGCGTGGCCGCCCCTCTAGGCGTCCACCTTCACGGGCGGGTCCGTGATGCTCATACGCTTCGAGAGCTCGTCGTCGTCCATCGCGGCGAGCTGCGCGTAGCCGGGCCAGCCGCGCGGCATGGGCTTGCTCGCGTCGAGCGCCGGCTGCGCGACGGGCTGCGCGGGGCGCGCGAACTTCGCGGGGCTGCGGAAGCGCGCGAGCTCGGCGGCGTCGATGCCCGCGAGCGCGACCACCTCGGGGTCGATCCAGGCGCGCCCGTCGATCGCGCGCTCCGAGGTGGAGAGCTCGAGCGAGAGATCCTCGGGGCCCGCGAAGTAGATCGAGTCGCACATGCCGTGATGGATCGGGCCGACCACCGTGACGCCGCGCGAGCGGATGCGATCGCGGAAGGCGAGCAGCTCGTCGTAGCTGCTCACGTTGAACGCGACGTGCTGCATCGCGCCGCCCGCGCAGTTGCCGCCGGGGCTCGCGGAGTGCGAGGCGCCGAGCGTGCGCGGGATCTTGGCGATCTCGGGCGTCTGCACGAACGCGAGATAGGAGTGGTCGTTCAGCTTCAGGAAGCCGTGCCACGCGCCGGGCACGCCGTGCATCCAGTAGAGCGCGACCAGCTCCATGCCGAGCACGTCGTTCATGAACGCGATCTGCTGCTTGATGTCCGCGGTCGCGATCGCCAGGTGATGAACGCCGTTCGGTCCCGTCATGCGCTCTCCTTCGGCGGGTCTACGTGCCCACCCCCGACACGCTACCGCGCCCTAGCAGCTGCCCCGTCGCGGTGATCAGCTCGACGCGCACGCGCCCTTCGCGCGCAGAGTCGATTCGCGCGCGCGACAGCTCGTCCCACACGCGGAAGCCGCCGCGGTGCGCCGTGATCTCGATCTCGCGCGTCGTTCGCAGCAGCTCGGCCCCGCGCTCCCAGCGCAGCGTGACGTCCACCGGCACCGACACCGGCGCCGCAACGCGCGCGATGGCGCGGACACCGAGCGCGCCCGGCTCGAAGGCGAGCGCGGCGAGCCGCAGCGGCGCCGGCGGCACGAGCAGCGGCGCCGCGAGCAGCAGCAGTGCGAGCGCGCCTGCGGGCAGCGCGCCGAGTAGGCGCGCCGTGCGCTCGGTCCCGCGCGGTAGGCCGACGGTCGCGAGCGCCGCGAGCAGTGCGAGCCCGAGCGCGAGCGGCTGCGCGAACGAGTACGGCACGCGCAGCGCGAGCGGCAGTAACAACTGCAGCGCGGCGTAGGCGACCGCGAAGAAGAACGTGGCGGCGAAGGCCGCGCTGCGGCGCAGCAGACGGTCGAACGTGAGGTCGAGGCACGCGAGCACGGCCAGCGCCGCGAGCGCTAGCGTGAACGCGAGATTCGGCGACGCGGGCGTGGTGGAGCGCACGTAGAACGGGAGCAGGAAGAACAGCGTCTGCTGGTAGAGCACGCGCGTCGCGTACGACGCCGCGCCGACGCGCAGCGACTCGGGGCGCGCGTTCACGAGCGCGCTGCGGCAGAAGAAGAGCGTCGAGAGCCACGTCAGCGCGAGCAGCCCGAGCACCCACGCCGCGAAGTCGGGGCGCTCCTCCGCGAGCACGCCCACCAGCGCGCCCTGCGCGAGCGCCCACAGCGAGTGCGCGATCCAGAACGCGCGCGCATGCCGCTCGCGCAGCGCGCGGGCGCGCGTGCGCAGCGAGTACCAACGGCGCGAACCCGAGGGCGGCATGCCGCGGACCCTAGGAACCCGACCCGGCGCGCGCGACCAATCCGGGCCTGGCACGAAACGACGATCCGTGCGAGGCCCCAAAACGTCGGCCCCGCGGCGTCGCGACCCCGCTCGCCTCCCCTATCGTGGCTCGCCCTCATCCCCGCGCAGCACGGAAGGAGCCGCCGTCATGGAGTACACCGTCGTCCTCGTCGACACGCCGAAGCCCGGCGTGAATCGCATCACGCTGAACCGCCCCGAGAAGCGCAACGCCCTCAACCACGCGCTGCGCGGTCAGATCCTCGACGCGCTCTACAAGGGCGACGCCGACCCCAGCGTGAAGGTGCAGATCGTGCGCGGCGCCGGGCAGAGCTTCTCCGCGGGCTACGACCTCGGCGGCGGCAACGAGGGCCAAGCGATGCCGTTCTACACCAGCGACAGCGACGGCCAGTGGCCGCGCCACGTCACCACGGGCTGGATGGGCATCTGGGATCTCGGCAAGCCCGTGATCGCGCAGGTACACGGCTACTGCCTCGCCGGCGGCAGCGAGCTCGCGACCGGCTGCGACCTCGTCTACTGCGCCGAAGACGCGAAGATCGGCTACCCGGCCGTGCGCTTCGGCGTGCCGGACATGCACTTCCACCCGTGGCTCGTCGGCATGCGCATGGCGATGGAGATGATGGTCACGGGCGACTCGATCAGCGGCACAGAAGCCGCGCAGCTCGGCTGGGCGACGCGCGCGTTCCCCGCGGCGGAGCTCGATGCGCGGGTGCTCGAGATCGCCGAGCGCGTCACGCAGATTCCGCTCGACGTGCTGCAGCTGAACAAGCGCGTGGTGCACCGGCAGATGGAGATGATGGGCTTCCGCACCGCGCTGCGCGTCGGCACCGAGCTGTGCGCGCTCGGCACGCACACGAAGACCCTGCAGGAGTTCGTGGGCAAAGCGCGCGGCGGGCTCACCCAGGCGCTGACCGAGCGCGACAAGAAGTTCGGGGACTACCGCGAGCGGGAGAAGTGATTAGGGCGCCGGGGCGCGGGGCGCGAATTGCGAGCCGCGCGGGCGCTCAGCCAGCGCCTTGCGCGTGATAGCGTGCGCGCCCATGACCACCCCGCCGCGCCCGCTCCTGCTCGCCGCCCTCGCCTGCGTGTGGCTCGCCGCCGCCTGCGAGTCTGCGCCGCCTCCGGCGCCCGAACGCGTCGTAGCGCCGCCCGACGCGACCTCGATCGTCACACCTCCGCCCAAGGAGCTCTCGATCTGCCAGCGCGGCGCAAAGCCCACGAGTGGCGGCGACGCCGCCACGGTCGCCAGCTTCGAGGCGTTCTCGCAGATGTGGGTGAAGAAGATGCGCGACATCGCGAACGCGAAGGCGAGCGCGACTTCGCGCACGACCATCCGTGACACGTTCGAGATGGAGCTGCGCCCGACGAGCAGCGCGCAGGCGCCTTACGTCGGCGTGCTCACCTACTGCGAGATCGGGAACTCGTGCACCAGCCTCGCGCCGCACACGTGCAAGCCGAGAACGAGCACGGTGGTGAAGGAGATGTTCCGCTTCCAGGCGGGCAAGTGGGTGTACTAGTGGGCTGGCGCGCGCGGTCTTGCTGCGCGAGGTGACTGACGAAGCGGCGGAACGCGCGCGGGCTTGGCGGCGTCCGCGCAGGCTGCCGTAGCGTCGCGCGATCCAATGAATCCGGAGGCCCCATGCGTATCGGAATGGCCGCGATCTGTCAGAACCCGTTCGACGAGCGCAGCGACGCCGACGTCTACGTGAACGAGTTGCGCCTCGCGTCGCTCGCGGAGCCGCTCGGCTTCGACTCGCTGTGGAGCGTCGAGCACCACTTCACCGACTACACGATGGTGCCCGACGTGCTGCAGTTCCTGTCGTACTTCGCGGGCCGCACGCAGCGCGTTCAGCTCGGCTCGATGGTGGTGGTGCTGCCGTGGCACGACCCGATGCGCGCCGCAGAGGAAATCTCCCTAATCGATCACCTGTGCGGTGGGCGATACATCCTCGGCATCGGACGCGGCGCGGGGCGCGTCGAGTTCGAGGGCTTCCGCATCGACATGGGCGAGTCGCGCGAGCGCTTCGTCGAAGCCGCGCAGATCGTGCTCGGCGGCCTCGAGAGCGGGCACTGCGAGCTCGACGGCAAGTTCTACAAGCAGCCGAAGAAGGCGATTCGCCCAAAGCCGCTGCGCTCGTTCAAGGGCCGCACCTACGCCGCGGCCGTCTCTCCCGAGTCCGCGCGCATCATGGCCGAGCTCGGCATCGGGATTCTCGTGATCCCGCAGAAGCCGTGGGACGTGATCGACGCCGAGCTCGCGATGTATCGAAAGATCTATCGCGAGGTGAACGGCGCCGACGCGCCGAAGCCGATCATCGCGGGCTGGGTGTTCTGCGACGCCGACGAGAAGCGCGCACGCGAGCAGGCCGTGCGCTGGATCGGCGGTTATTGGGAGAGCGCGCAGCGCCACTACGAGTTCGGCGGCGAGCACTTCGCGAAGACCAAGGGCTACGAGTTCTACGCCGCGATGTCGGAGGCGCAGCGCATGTCCGCGAACCAGGCGACCGAGGCGTACCTCGATCTGCAGGTGTGGGGCACGCCCGCGATGTGCCTCGACCGCATCCGCAAGACCGGCGACCGCATGGGCAGCGAGCACTTCAGCTGCGTGTTCAGCTACGCGGGCATGCCCTACGCCGAGGCGGAGCGGAACCTGCGGCAGTTCGCGAGCGAGGTGATGCCGAAGCTGCAGCGGGAGTAGGCGCCGCCTAGCCGAGCAGCCCCGCCGCACGTCGCCTCACGTGCGCGCGCAGCTTCGCGGGCATCGCGCGCACATCGACGCGCTTCGCGCCGAACATGCGAGCGAACCTCGCGAGCCCCGCTGCGAGCGCGTCCGCGAACTCGGGCGTCGCGCGCACGCCGTCCTCGCGCCAGAAACCCTGCACCTGCAGCACCTCGCGCTCGCGATCCATGCGCGGGTCGAGACGCGCGGCGAGGCGATCGCCCCAAAGGATGGGAAGCGTGTAGTAGCCCCAGCGCCGCTGGTGCGCGGGCTTGTAGACCTCCCACACGTAGTCGAAGTCGAACAGCGGCTTCGCGCGCCCGCGCGCCGTCGCGATCTCGAGCGGCGCGAGCAGCGTCATCTCCTCTTCCGTGCCGGCGCCCAACGGCTTCCACGCGAGCGGCACGCGGTCAGCCTCGAGCTCGCCTAGCAGCGGCAGCCACTCGGGCAGCGTCAGCCACCAATTGCGCGAGCCTTCGAGCCGAACGCGCGCGAGCTCGCCTCGCTCGATCGCGCGCGCGAGCGTCTTTGCGCCGCGCAGCCGCGCCGCCTCGCGCCCCGCGCGCTTCCACCAGTGCGTGCGCCACGACTTCTCGGGCACGAGGCCGTGCAGCGCGACGACGTGGCGCGCGAAGAACGCCTCGGAAGCTGCGCGCGTCGCGGGCAGGTCGTGCTCGCGGGGCAGGACGCGCTCGCGCAGGTCGTACACGCGATCGAAGCCGGTCCGATCCGCGATCATCACCTCACCGAGCAGCCACAGGAGATGCAGCGCGACCGCCGTGTCCTTGCGACCGCGGTAGTTCCACTCGCCGACGTGGTTGCCCTCGATCTCGCGGTTGGCGAGCGGACCGCGCTCGCGCAGAGCGCGCAGTGCGCTCCGCATCGCGCCAGGGTGCTTCGCGCGAAAGCTCGCGACGTAGGCGTGACTGCGCGCCGCGCGCATCTGCGGGCGCCAGAAGCGGAACGTCTCGATCGGATAGAGATGGAGCCAGCCGCCGTAGTCGAAGGCGCCGCGCTGCTCGTAGGCGACGCGCCGCAACAACTCGGGCACGTAGCCTTCGACGCGGCCGTAGAGCGCGATGTCCTGGCTGCGCGCTGCGACGTTCAGCGGATCGAGCTGAAGCGCGTGCATCTCGCGAAGCGCCGCCGCAACGCCCGCTTCGCCCGCGAAGCGCCGGCCGGGCCAGAGCCCCTGCGCGCCGAGCACGAAACGGCGGTGCGTCTGCTGAGAGACCGTGATCACGCGAACTCCAGCACTCCGAAGTGCTGCGGCAGATGAAACTCCGCGGGCTCTGCGTACGTCGGCGCCCACGCGCTGAACTCGTCGGGCCCGCCGCGCGGGCGCTCGATGCGAAAGAAGTTCGCGCGCCAGCGCTCGCCCGCGCGCGGCGGCGCGGCTTCGAGTGACGCGAACGGGATCGCCCACTCGACGGACCAGCCTTCGTCCAAGTCGTCGCGCACGTCGAGCGTTCCCCGCACGCGCACGGCGCGCTCCCAGCCCGCGCACACCCAGTCGAGGTTGGTGCGCATCGTCGCGCGCGCGAGGTCGGGGCTGTCGATGATGCCTTCCCAGTAGGCGCCGCGCGGGCTCAACTCGAGCTCGAAGTAGCGGCGCACGTCGCCGTTCGGCGCGAGGAACGCCTCGCACACTTCCTCGTCGTACGGGCGCTCGTTGCGCCCGCGATAGCTGCCCCACACGTCGCGGTCGGCGCAGTCGAATGCGACGTAGAGCCTCACGCCGTCGTGGCACACGCGCAGCGCAGTCGGCTGCACGCTGCCGCGCGCGTTGCCGGGGTCGCGGCCGTGCGACGCGGCGAGCGGTGTCGGGGCGAGATGCGTCCACGGGGACTTGTTGAGGTCGCCGTCGATCGGGACTCTTGCCGCGATGCGCGGAACCCTGAGCAGCGGCAGTTGCGGCACGAGCGGCCTCCGGCGGCGAGTGCGCGCATGAGTAGCTCCGCCGACGAGGCGCTGCTGCGGGAAGTGGCGGAAGCGTTCGCGCTGCCCGGTCGCTGGCTCGGCTCGCGCGCGTTCGGCAGCGGACACATCAACACCACGGTGCTCGCCGAGCTCGAGACGCCACGCGGCCCCGCGCGCTTCGTGCAGCAGCGCATCAACCGCGCCGTGTTCCGCGAGCCTGCGCAGGTGATGGAGAACTTCGCGCGCGTGGTCGCGCACCAGCGCCGCGCGCTCGAGCGCGAGGGCGTGCGCGACGTCGATCGCCACGTGCTCACGCTGGTGCCGACTCGCAGCGGAGCCAGCTTCTTCGTGGATTCTTGCGGCGACACCTGGCGCACCGTGCCGCTGATCTCGGGCGCGCACACGCAGGATGTGCCGCGCGGCGAAACCGACGCGCGCAGCGCCGCCTTCGCGTTCGGGCGCTTTCTCGCACAGCTCGCGGATCTGCCGCCGCCGCGCCTGCACGAGACGATTCCGCGCTTCCACGACGCGCGGCTGCGCTTCGAGCAGCTGCAAGAGGCCGTGCGCGCCGACGCCGCGGGGCGGCTCGCGGGCTGCCGCGCAGAGGTGGAGCTCGCGCTCGCGCGCGAGCCGGTGGTGGCGCGCTTCGAGGCGCTGAAGCGCAGCGGCGCGCTTCCCGAACGCGTCGCGCACAACGACACGAAGCTGAACAATGTGCTGCTCGACGACACCACGGGCGAGGGGCTGTGCGTGATCGACCTCGACACGGTGATGCCGGGCACGGCGCTCACCGACTTCGGCGACCTCGCGCACAGCGCCGCGACGCGTGCCGCCGAGGACGAGCGCGACCTGTCGCTCGTGCGCGTCGATACGATGCTCTTCGCCGCGCTCGCGGACGGCTTCGTGCGCGGCTGCGGCCCGAGCCTCGGCGCCGAGGAACGCGTCGCCCTGCCCTTCGGCGCGCAGCTGATGTGCCTCGTGCTCGGCATGCGATTCCTCGCCGATCACCTGCGCGGCGACACCTACTTCCGCGTTCACCGCGAGGCGCACAACCTCGACCGCGCGCGCACGCAGCTCGCGCTCGTCGCGGACTACGTGCGCAAGCAGCGCGAGCTGAGCGACGCCGTCGCCGCGATCCGCGCGTAGCGCGCAGTGACCACCGCCGTCTTCGTCGCGATGCTGGCGAGCGCGCTGCTGCACGCGAGCTGGAACGCGTGGGTGAAGGCGCGGCCCGATCCTTACGGCGCACTGGTCGTGCTCGGCGTCGCGGCGGCTTGGCCGAACGTGTTGTTGTTGGCGTGGGCGGGCTTGCCGGATCACGCCGCGTGGGGCTGGGTCGCGCTCACCGTCGCGCTCAGTGTGCCGGCGCAGGCGCTGCTCGGGCGCGCATATCACGAGGGCGACTTCGCGGTCGCGTATCCGATCGTGCGCGGGATGAATCCGCTCGTGATCGCGCTCGCCGCGATCCCGCTCTTCGGCGAGCAGCTCGCGCCGCTCGGCTTCGCGGGCGTCGCCGGCATCTCGTTCGGCATCGCGCTGCTCGGCTGGGAGGCCGCGCGCCGCTCGCGCACGATCTCGGCACGCGGCGTCGCGTTCGCGGCGCTCTCGGCGCTGGTCACCGCGGGCGCCGCGCTCACCGACACGCTCGGTGCGCGCGCAGCGAACGCGCCGTTCTCGTACGGCCCGCTGATCGCGATCGGCAACGCCGTGGCGATGGCGGCCTATCAGTCGCACCGCATCCACGTCGGGCGCACGATCGCCGCGCACTGGCAGCTCGCGCTGTTCGGCCCGCTGCTCTCCACTGCTTCGTATCAGCTCGCGATGTGGTCGATCGTGCGCGCGCCAGCGGGTCTCGTCATCTCGCTGCGCGAGACGAGCATGCTGTTCGCCGTGGCGATCGGCGCGCTGTTCCTCAGCGAGCGCGTCGGCGCGTGGCGCTGGGTTGCAGTCTGCGTGGTGTTCGCGGGCGTGATCGCGATTCGCCTCGCGAGCACGTGAGCGAAGCGCGGTAGCTTCGCGCGCGGAGGGGAACCCGTGGCCAACTACGTCGACGGCTTCGTGATGCCGATTCCGAGGAAGAACACCGAGGCCTATCGCCGTGTCGCGAAGGCGCTCGCGAAGATCTGGCGCGCTCACGGCGCGCTCGCGTACGTGGAGTGCATCGCCGACGACGTGAAGCCCGGGAAGTGGACCTCGTTCCCGCAGGCCGTGAAGCTGAAGCCCGGCGAAGTCGTGTGGTTCTCGTGGATCGTGTTCAAGTCGCGCGCGCATCGCGATCGCGTGAACGCGGCGGTGATGAAGGATCCGCGCGCGCAGAAGATCATGTCCGGGCCGACCACCTTCGATGGCCGCCGCATGGTTTACGGCGGCTTCAAGGCGCAGGTCGAGGCGTAGCCCGTAACAACCGGAGGTTCGCGATGAGCATCCCCGTCTCGCTCGAGAAGCTGCGCGCCGAGGTGGAGCGCTACGGCAGGGCGCCGTTCCTGCTCACGGTGAGCGACGACGCTCGGCCGCACAGCGTCTCGGTCGCAGTCGCGTGGGATGGCGACGCGCTCGCGATGAACCCGGGCAAGCGCACGCGCGCGAACGTGGCGGCGCGGCCCCTCGTGAGCTTGTTGTGGGCGCCGATAGAGCCCGGCGGATACAGCCTGATCGTCGACGCCGAAGGCAGCCTTCGCGGCGAGGGCGACGCCGCGCGCGTGCTCGCGCGCCCGACGCGCGCCGTGCTGCACCGCCCCGCGACGCCCGAGACCGTGCTGAAGGACGGCTGCAGCGCGGACTGCGTGCGCGTCTGACCCCACGGGACGCGCACCGGGGACGTACGTGCACCTCGGAACGCGTGAAAGTGCACGTACGTCCCAGGTGCGCGCTTTGGTGCACGTACGTCCCCTGTGCGCGCTCAGCTGCGCGGCGTCACGCGCCAGTAGCGCGTCGGGGGCGGCGGGGGCTCGCCGGGCTTCGGGTCGGGGAACTTGTACTTCGCCGCGTAGGCGAGCATGAGGCGCTCGAAGGTGTCGCCGCGCTCGTCGTAGGGAACGAGGCGGACCTCGTAGATCTTCCCGTCGATCTTCAGCCGCACGTCCGGATTCGCGTCGGCCCACGCTGGCCAGCGCTTCGTCTCGGGGTCGCGCGCGCCGAGGTAGAGGTCGCCGTCTAGCGCTGCGCACCAGATCGTGACCGAGTGCGGGAGGCCGAGGAAGCCACTCACCTCCACGGAGATTTCTTCCTGTGCGTCGGTGAAGGACCAGTCGGCCGGGAAGTCCGTCACGTCGCCTGATAAGTGCAGGCCCGGGCGCCGGTCCGAGGGGTCGATGCAGGCGCACAGCGCGAGCGCGATCCCGAGTGCGAGCCAGCGAGTTGCGAGCGACATGGCTCCTCCTTCGCGCGCGCAGCCTAGTCCGCGGCGCCGCCGCCTGCGCCATGCTTTGCGGGACTTCCGCGGTGAACGGGGTGCCGGTCGAGGTGGAGGCGATCGCGTAGTCAGGCGCCGCGCGATCCGGACTCGCGATCGTCCGCGAGGTAACGCTCCAGCTCCGCGTGGAAGTGGCGCAGGCGCTGCTCTTGCTCGCCCCACAGCTGGCCCTTGAAGCCGCGCGAGCGCACGCCGCGCTGCACTTCGGGCAGCAGCTCCGCGTCCTGCGAGAGCACTTGGCCGAGGTTTCCGTCCTCGCCGACGCCGAACTTCTCGAGCGGCGGCCGCACGCGCCCTGATAAGTCGGTGCCCTCGGGAATCCCCATCCAGTCGGGCGCCTTGTGGTGCGGGTCCTCGCTCGTCCGGATCAGCGTCATGGTGTTGTAGAAGAAGCGCTCCGGGTCGGTCGGGTGTGGCAGGAAGCGCATCAGGAACACGCCTTCCGGGTGACAGCCGATCTGCACGTTGGGGAAGATGCCCGTGGCCCAGCTGTCGGTGAGCTGACCGTCGCTGAAGTGCGCGTAGTCGACGCCGCTCTTCGCAGCGTTCGCGCGCTTTGCCCGCGCGATGGCGGCGCGCACGCCGCGCGCATCGCCCTGATGACTCGTGGGGTCGACGCCGACGGTCTGCAGCATGTACGCGAGTCCGTCGTTGAGCGTGTCCTGATCCTTGATGCGCGGACTCATCTGGCCGATCGGCACGATCATGCGGCTCGCGCCGTGCGGATAGAGGTCGTACTGCACGGCGAGGTCGGCCATCACGTAGCGCGTCTCGGGGTGAACGACGTGCAGGTGATACGACTCGTAGAACGCCTCGACGCCGATCTTCCAGTTCGCCGCCCACTCCGTCTGCACGTGGCGCACGACTTTCATCCGATCGATGCCGTAGGCCTCGAGGTACCCGGGCGGGAGCCCGATGCGCTCGCGCAGCGGCGGCGCGTGCTCGTCCATGTTCACGAACACGATGCCCGCGTACTCCTCGCAGCGAATCTCGGCGAGCCCGCGCGCTTCGCAGAGCACCTCGTCGCGGAAGGTCTCGCGGTCGGTCACGCCGAGCAGCTCGCCGCGGTGGTTGAAGCGCCACGCGTGGAACGGGCAGACGTGGAAGCTCTTCTTGCCGTACGGCTGCGCGACGAGCCGCGTGCCGCGGTGCGTGCAGACGTTGTAGAAGGCGCGCACGCCCGCTTCGGTGCGCGAGATGATGAAGCTCTCGCGCCCGATCTCGAACAAGCAGTACGAGCCGATCTCGGGCAGGTCGGTGGAAACGGCGGCGATCAGCCACGTCTTCGGCCAGAGGCGCTCCCACTCGAGCGCCATGAACTCGCGCGAGTGGTACCGCGCGGGATCGACCGTGGCGGTGCCGTTGTCGACGTACGGCAGCTTCGCTTCGAGCGAGCCCGCGGGCGCGCTCGGGTTCACGATCGTGCCGCGGCGAAAGTCGTAGGCCATCTCAGCTCTCCAGCGTGAACACCGGAACGGTGATCGCGTCGCTCCACGCATCGAAGCGTACGCGCACACTCGCGCCGATGCGCACCGCATCGGGCGCGCAGCCGACGACGTTGCTCATCAGCGTCGGCCCCTCCGCAAGCTCGATCAGCGCGACGACGTAAGGCACCTCGGGCTCGTAGGCTGCGGACACCGCGCGCCGAATCACCGTGAACGACTTCACGCGCCCGCGGCCTGAGGCTTCGCTCCAGGCGAGCCGCTCGCTCGCGCATGAGGTGCAGATCGAGCGCGGGTAGAACTGGTGCTTCGCGCAGGCCTCGCAGCGCTGCAGCACGAGTCGGCCCTCGCGCGCCGCGGCCCAGTACGGGGCCGACACAGGCGTGGGCGTGGGAAGTGCTTTCGTCTCCGCCATCACGCGCCCTTCCCTAACAAGAGCGTCGCGTGGCTGGAGAGAATGCCGCCCTGCGCGTGGAGCAGCGCAATCTCCGCGCCTGCGACCTGCCGCGCGCCGGCCGCGCCGCGCAGCTGCGCCACGGCCTCGGTCAGCGCGAACATCGAGCCGGGGTTGCCGGGGTGACAGTGCGAGAGCAGGCCGCCGTGCGTGTTGATCGGCAGCTCGCCGCCGATGCGCGCGCGGCCCTCCGCCACGAACGCGCCGGCTTCGCCGGGCTTGCAGAAGCCGAGGTCCTCGAGCTCGACCAGCACGACGGGCGTGAAGCAGTCGTAGACGTAGGCGACGTCGACCTCGCGCGGGCCGAGCTTCGCCATCGCGTAGGCGCGCTCGCCCGAGTGCTTCGCGAACGAGCTGGTGAGCGAGTGCGCCTGCGAGATGTGCTCGTGACCGTGCGCCTCGCCGGCCCCCAACAAGACGACCGGCGCGTGCGGGAAGTCGCGCGCGCGCTCGGCGCGCGTGAGCACGATCGCGGCGCCGCCGTCCGAGACGAGCGAGCAGTCGAGCAGGCGCAGCGGGTCCGCGATGAGGCGGCTCGCGAGCACGTCTTCCACCGTGATCGGGTCGCGCATCTGCGCGTGGGGATGCAGTGCGGCGTGGGCGCGGTGCGTCACCGCCACGGCCGCGAACTGCTCGGGCGTGGCGCCGAACTCGTGCAGGTAGGCCTGCGCGATCAGGGCGTAATAACCGGGCACCGTCGCGCCGTACGGCGTCTCGAACTCGGGGTGCCCGGACGACGACTGCGTGACCATCGCCTGCGCGCGAGAGAGCCCGCTGCGCAGCGAGTCGGCCATCGACACGACGACGGTCTCACACAGCCCCGCCTGAATCGCCGCTGCGGCCTGCGCGATCACCGAGAACGTGGTGCCGCCGCCGGCGTTCGCGCTCATGCACCAGCGCGGGAAGATTTGCAGATACTCCGCGATCGCCTCCGCGTGATACATGCGCGGCTGCGCCATCGAGTTGCAGGTGACGAGGCCGTCGACCTGTTCTTTGCGCAGCCCGGCGTCCGCGAGCGCGCGCAGCGCGGCCAGGACGCACAGCTGCGTCGCGTCCTTGTCGGGAACTTTGCCCACCGCGGTATCCGCGGCGCCCACGATCGCGACGCTGCCGGCGAGGCTCATCGCGCGAGCCTCACGCGCGCCGTGCCGGGCGTGATCACCTCGCCCGCTGCGTTCTTCACCCACAGCTCGAGGTCGGCCTCGCGCGCCCCGGCGTCGACGGACTTCACGACGCCGCCGACGCACACCTCGTCGTCGACGAAGCACGCGAGCCGGTTCGAGTACGAGAATCGCACGATGCGTCCCTCGCCGAGCCAGTCCTCCGCGCACTGCGCCAGCCAGTCCCCCAACAACGGACCGGGCACCACGAGGCCCGCGTAGCCCTCGGCCTGCGTCGCGTACTCGCGCTCGTAGTGGATTCGGTGCGCGTTCCAGAGCGCGGCGTTGTAGAAGAACGACTGCACGATGTCGCAGCGCCGCCGCAGCTCGGGCAGCGCATCGCCAGCGCGCACGTTCGAGGACGCCGCGCTCATCGCAGGATCCGCGTCGTCTTCTCGCGCACGACGAGCTCGCCGTTCGGGCGGCGCACTTCCATCACGATCTCGTAGAAGATCAGCGCGCCGGAGCGCCCCGCCTTCTCGTAGAGGTTCGTGAGCGTGCGCGTCGCGATCAGCTCGTCGCCGGCGCGGATCTCGCCGTGGTATTCGATGTCGAGTCCGCCGGCCATGCCGCGCTCGAGCGGCAGCTTCGGCAGGAGCGAGTCGCCGGCGACACCATCCGGTGTCAGCCCCTCGCGCTCGACCACGGGCCAGAACAGCGGCACGTGGAACAGCGGCGGCGCGACATCGCCGTCGAGGTACTTGCGCTGCGTCTGCCCGCTCGCGATCGCGTACTTGCGGATGTCGCGCCGCGTCGCGATCTGGCGATCCGGCGGCGCCTGCTTGCCGATGTTCCGCAACAACTCGGGCGTGAGGAGGGGCGCGCTCATACCTGCCGCGATCTCCCGCTCCAGTGCGGATCGCGCAGATCGCGCTTCAGGATCTTGCCCGTGGGCGACTTCGGCAGCGCGTCCACGAACTCGACGCTGCGCGGCTTCATGTACGACGCGAGGTGCTGCTTCGCGGTGTCGATGATCTCCTGCGCGGTCGCGGTGCGGCCGGGCTTCAGCACCACGACCGCCTTCACCGCCTCGCCCCACTCCTCGTCGGGCACGCCGATCACCGCGGCTTCGAGCACCGCGTCGTGCTTGTGGATCGCGGCCTCGACCTGCGTCGAATAGATGTTCTCGCCGCCCGAGATGATCATGTCCTTCGCGCGGTCCACGATGAACACGTATCCCTCGGCGTCCCAGTACGCGACATCGCCCGTGCGCATCCAGCCGTTGCGGAAGGTCTCGGCAGTGAGCTCGGGCTTGCGCCAGTAGCCGAGCATGTTCGCCTCGCTGCGAATCGCGATCTCGCCCGGCGTCACGCCGTCGCGCGGAACCGCGCGGCCCTTCTCGTCCTGCACTTCCACGGTCGTCACGAAACCTTGTCGCCCACACGAGCTGAGTCGTTCCGGGTGATCACCGCGAATCGCGCGCGCGTGATCTTCCTGCGAGAGGAAGGTCATGGTCATGCCTTCCGTCTGGCCGTAGCCCTGGATCAGCGTGCACGGGAACGACTCGAGCGCGGCCTTCACGACCGTCGCCGGCATCGGGCCACCGCCGTACTGGATGTTGCGCAGGCTCGAAAGGTCGTACGACGAGAAGCCCGGCACGGCCATCATCCAGTTGAGCATGGTTGTTATGCCGAGCAGCGCCGAGACGCGCTCAGCCTGGATCACTTCGAGCGCCTGCTTCGCCTCGAAGTTCACGAGCACGACGGGACAGCCGTGCGCCATGTAGTTCATCGCGAGCGCGACGGGGATGTGAAACATCTGGCCCGTGAGCATGTAGACGTCGCTCGGCACGACGCGCTCGGCGACGGTCTGGTTGAGCATGCCCATGAACAGCGTCTTGTGGGAATGCAGCGCGCCCTTCGAGATGCCCGTGGTGCCGCCGGTGTAGAGGATCAGCGTGGGATCGTCGCCGCCAGTCACTCCGGAAGCCGCGGGCTCGTCGTCGCTGCCGCTCGCGACGAGCGCATCGAAGCTGCCGTCGCTCGCGGCGCCGAACTCCGCCCACAGCTTCACGTCGAGCGCGCGCTGCAGCTCGGCGCGCTCCTTCGCGAACTCCGCCGAAGTCACGATCGCGCTCGGGTCGCCGTCGCGCAGGATGCGCTCCATCTCCGGCACCCCGAGCCGCCAGTTCAGCGGCTGCGCGATGAAGCCCGCACGCGCGCAGGCGTAGTAGATCTCGAAGTACTCGATGCTGTTCTTCGCGAGCACCGCGACGCGCTCGCCCTTCGCGAGGCCGCGCGCCGTGAGCGCGTTCGCGAGCTTCCTCACGCGCGCGTCGAGCTCGCCGAACGAGACGCGGCGGCCGGTCGGAACGTCCACGATCGCGGGGCGCCCCGGAGCGAGGCCTGCCCACTTCGCGGTGATTTTCCCGATGTTCATGCTCGTTGACTCCGCTGCTTCCGCATCGACTCCGCTCGGCTCCGCCTCGCTGCGCGCTTCGCTTGCGCCGCGATCGAAGCGGCCCGGGTCAATACGCCATGTCGAGATCGATGCGGCGCTCGACGATCACCCAGCGACCGCCCTGGTTGCGAACGCGGTCGCGATAGAGCCCGCTCGTCACGAGCCGGATCGCGCCGTTCTCCACCGAGGTCAGCGTGAGGTTCGACACGAGCGAGACCTCGCCGCCCTGCTCCGCCACGACCATCGTGTTCGTCGTGACGTGGCGGCGCTTGTCCTTCTGCGCCGCCATCGAGTCGCGCATCAGGCCCAGGACCTCGTCGCGCCCATCGAAGCGAACCGGGCGCGTGCCGCCGGCGATCTCGAGCACGAGCGACGCGTTCGGCGCGAAGCACGCCTCGAGCATCGCGAGGTCGCGCTCGTCGAGCGCGTAGGCGGAGCGCGCGAGCAGCTCGTTGATCTCGAGCTTCGTCGCCGCGTCGATCGCCATCCCACTCTCCTCGTGAAACGGGCCGTGAGCGGAGTGCGCTCACGGCCCGTGCGTTCAGTGCACGCGACGCATCAATCGTCGGCGCGGAACTTCACGCCGAGCTCGATGCCGAACGCGCGCGGCTCGCCGTAGTAGGACATCGTCCAGAGCGCGCCCACGGGCAGCTCGCCCACGCGATAGATCTCGTCCGTGAGGTTGCGTCCGTACACGCGCGCGAAGTAGCGGTCCTCCGCGTCGGTGAAGGAGATGCTCGCGTTGAGCAGCGTGCGGCGATCCGTGATGCCGTCGAGATCCGGGCGGAACTGGTTCGCGTTGTAGACGAACGGCGCCTCGTCTTCCCAGTCGACGCCGACGCTGTAGCGCATCTCGCCCGAGCCGAGTGCGTGGTGAACGATGATGTCGCCCGCGGCCTGCAGCGGCACCGAGCGGTTCACGTCGCGATCCGAGAGATCGATGTCGACGTCGCCGTCGAAGTCCGTGTCCGCCTCGAACTTCTTGTAGTCGCTCTCGATCCAGCCGAAGTTGCCGCGCAGGTCGAGCCAATCGGTGAGCATCGCGTTCCATTCGAGCTCGATGCCGCCTGCGGTCACCTCGGCGGCGTTGAAGAAGCGCGTCTCCTGGAACGTGCCGAAGTCCGCGACGAGGTCGCGCTGCGCGTCGCTGTACTTCACGTAGAAGCCAGCGGCGTTGATGCGCAAACGGTTGTCGAGCAGATCGAGCTTCACGCCTACCTCGAAGGAGTCCGCCTTCTCTGGATCGGTCGGCGCTGCCGCCAACGGCGTGATCGCCACGCCCGTCGTGCCGGTCTGGTCGTTGTAAGCGCCGCTCTTGAAGCCATGCGCGTACGTGAAGTACGTGTAGATGCCGTTCTCGAAGTCGTAAGCGAGCGTCACACGCCCGGTCGGCTCGCCCCACTGCTCGCGGTCGCGAACGACGCCGGTCGGGAAGCGGTCGAAGTCCGCCGCGGCGAGCGGAGTACCGAGATCGGACAGGGTCGGATTCCCGTCGAGCAGGAACACGAACACCTGGTTCCGGCCCGCCCAGCGCTTGCGCTCGTTGGTCCAGCGAAAGCCGCCGGACAAGGAGAGCTGGTCCGTGAGGTTGAACGTGGTGTCGAAGAACAGCGCCCAGTTCTCCGCCTTCTGCTTGTTGCAGAGGATCTGAGGATTGTTGTCGAAGAAGGTCGGGTCTCCGAAGAACGCGGAGCCGAGGCCTAACAAGTCGAGGAAGCCGAGCACCTGCAGCACGCAGAACTCGGTCTCGTCGTTCTGATAGAAGAAGCCGCCGACGAAGTCGCCGCGCAGGCCGAGCAGGTTCTCGAAGCCTCCGTTCAGGCGGAGCTCTTGCTGGAACGTCTTGCGGTCGTCGTCGCGCGTGGCGTCGAACAGCGAGTTCGGGCCGACTTCGCCGGTGTACGTCGAGGGCAGCCGGGAATCCTGCTTGCGGTAGCCCGTGACCGAATGGAGCTGATACTCGCCGATGTCCCAGTCGAGGTTCAGGTAGTAGCCGTTCACGTCGACGCGGTGACCCTTCGACATGTTGAGCAAGAGGCCATCGCGATCGGTCGTCGCGGCGTGCTTGATCGGGTTGCCCGAGTCGCGCGTGAGGCCGAACGCGTTCCAGAGGAAGCCCGAGCCCGGCTTCGTGCCGTTCGCGACGGGCGGCGAGTCGCTCGAGTCGTCGAGCAGCTCGTAGGTGAACACGCCTCGGAAATTCTCGCTGGGCTCGAAGAGCAGCTTCACGCGGCCCGTGAACACGTCGTCACCACCGGCGTCCTTGCCGTTGCCCTGTCCGGTCGTGCCGTTCGCGGGGTGCAGTGGATCGAACGAAGTGACGGGGCCGTACTCGGCGCCCAGCTCGTAGAACCCGTCGGAGTCGATGAACGCGCCGGACGCCCGCAGCGCGAACATCTCGCCGAGCGGGATGTTTGCGGCGAAGCGCTCCTCGAAGCGGCCGAAGCTCGCGATGCGTTGCTGGAACTCGAAGCCCCACTCGCCGAGCACGGGGCGCTTCGTGCGCACGTTCACCATGCCGCCCGTCGTGTTCTTGCCGAACAGCGTGCCCTGCGGGCCGCGCAGCACTTCGATCTGCTCGATGTCGAAGAGGTCGAGCGCCTGCGTCTGGATGTGCGGGATCACGAAGTCATCGACCGCCACGCCGACGTGCGCGTCGGCGTAGACGATGATCGAGGTCTGACCGACGCCGCGCATCGCGAAGGCCGCGGCGTTGAAGCCGGCGGGCTTACCGGTGGAGAAGTTCGGCACGAGGCTCGCGATGTCGCCGAGGTCGTTCGTGACGAGCTCACCGACCGTTGCGTCGTTGATCGCGGTGACGGCGACGGGCGTGGTCTGCACGTCGGTGGCGTCGCGACGCGTCGCGATCACCGTGATGGTCTCGAGGCCTTCCTCGTCGCCAGGTGCGGCGGGCGCCTGCGCCAAGAGCGGCTGCGCGGCGAGCGCGGTCGCGAGAGCCAGTGCGCGCGACGGGCGCGCGGCGAGCGAACGAATCTTCATCGTGGTCCCACGGTGAAGTGCGAAACGAAAAAGGCCGCGATCGATAACAACTCGATCAGCGAGGCCGCCAGGAGTGCAGCTCGGGCAGCACCTTGGTCGCGAACAGGCGCATGCTCTTCTCCGCCTGCTCGCCGGTGAGGCCGCCGTAGCTGACCTGGATCGTGAGATCGAAGTCGCCGAGCACCTTCCGGCGCGCGTCCATCTTGTCGAGGATCTGCTGCGGCGTGCCGAACGTGTTGATCTCGGCGAAGCCTTGCGCGGCGGCTTCGAGCCCGGTGTTGCGCAGGCCCTCGGCGTTGTTCGCGTAGTCGCCGTACCCCTTCATGTCCTTGAAGTGCGTGCCGGCCATGTCGTAGTGCTCCATGACCGTGAGGTAGTAGTTGGCCATGTGCTTGCGAGCGAGCTTCTCGGCGAGCTCGGCGCTCTCGTCGCAGGCGAGGAAGTCGACACACACGGGCGGCGGCGCCGGCTTGTTGTGGTGCTCGGCGAAGAGCGTTCGGTAGCGCTGGAAGTGTGGCGCCATCTCGGCCCACGGCTTCTGCGCGAAGCTCATCATCTGCGCGCCGAGTCGCGCGACGATCGGCACCGAATCCGAAGACATGCCCACCGCGGCGAAGCGTCCCTTCCAGCTCGCGTACGGCCGCGGGCGCACCTCGACGCGGCGCTGCTTGAAGTACTTCCCGTCGGCCTCGACGATGCCGGTCTCGAGCCCGCGGATCGTGATCTCCGCCGCCTCGTCGAAGCGATCGCGCGCCTCGTTCATGTCGACGCCGAAGATGTCGTACTCGCGCTTGGCGAGGCCGCGTCCGATGCCGTAGATCGCGCGGCCCTTGCAGAGGTGATCGAGCGCGATCATGCGCTCCACCACGCGCAGCGGGCGCGCGTGCCAGGGCAGGATCACCGCGCCCGTGAGCAGCTTGATGCGCTCGGTCTTCGCCGCCATGTACGCGAGGAACTGCGTGTTGTCCGGGCTCATCGCGTAGTTGAAGAAGTGATGCTCGACGGCGCCGAGCGTGTCGAAGCCGAGCGGCTCCGCCATGCAGGCGAGGCGGATGTCGCGCTCCCAGGCCTCGCGGTCCGAGATCGTGTCGCGAAAGTTCTGGAAGACCATGAGCAGGCCGACGTTCATCGCGATTCTCCTAGTGGCTCTCCGAGGCGCCGCGGCGGTGACTAGAACGCTTGCACGATGCGGATGCCGTATGCACGAGGCGGGCGCGTGGTCGCGTACGTCCACAAGCCGGCGAACGTGACGCTGGTCCCGACGTCGTACGCCTGCGACCACGAGTGGTCGTCGTTCAAGTTGAGCCCCCACACGCTGAACGTGGTGTCGTTCCAGCGGTAGCTGAGCGACGCGTCGAGCACGTGGTGCGACGGATTGTGGCTCTGCGGCGAGTTGAGGAACGTGAGCTCCTGATCGCCGATGTAGCGCCAATCCATCTGCGCCGTGAACGTGCCGCCGAGCGCCTCGAGCGTGTAGGTCGGCGACAGCGTGAACGTCACCGGCGGCGCGCGGCGCAGCTCGAGGTCCGAGAGATCGGTGAGCGTGACCGGGTCGATCAGCTTCTCGTACTCCGCCTCGAGAATGCCGAGGTTGGCTGCGATCGAGAGCTGCTCGGTGATGTAAGCGGCGAGGTCGAGCTCGAAGCCATACACGCGCGCCTTCGCGGCGTTCACGACCAGCGTCTGCTGGCCGGTGCCGCCACCGGTCGGAACGCTCTGCTCCTCCTGCTTGTCGTCGTACTTCATGTAGAAGACGGAGCCGTTCATGCGCAGGCGCGAGTCGAACCACTCGCTCTTCCAGCCCAGCTCGAAGTTGTCGACGGTCTCGGGGTCGTACGGGATCGAGGCAGCGGCATAGGTGCCGGGACGGCCGTTGAAGCCGCCCGCGCGGAAGCCGCGCGAGTAGAGGAAGTAGAACATCAGGTCGTCGTTCAGCTGGTAGCGAAGGCCCACCTTGGGCGTGAACTCGTCCCAAGACTCCTCGAACGGATTGTCGAGGCTGCCCTTGGTCGCGAGCTGCGGCATCAGCACGTCGATCAGGCCACTGCTCTTCTCGTCGTTCGTGTAACGCAGGCCGAGCGTGGCGGAGAGCGAGTCCGTGATCTGGTAGTCGCCCTCGAAGAAGAGGGCCCACGACTTGGTGTCCTGCTCCACCGTCTGGTCGACCGTGAGCACGGTGCCCGGCGGCAGACCGAACAAGAAATCACCGAAGCCGATGTAGCTCGTCAGATCGATGCGGTAGTCCGAGTTCCAGACGTACACGCCGCCCGTGACGTTGAGGCGCTCGCCGCCGTAGTTGAGGCGCAGCTCGTGGCTCTGCTGGTTCCACTCCGCGGGGCGATCCGTGTGGTAGAGCGTGCGCGCGGTGCCGTCCCAGTCCTGGAACACTTCCTCTTCGGTGCGGAACTCGCCGAACACGTACTCGAGCGAGAAGTCCTCGTTGATGTCCCAGCTCACGTTCGCGATGTGCAGATCCGTGTTGAAGAACGACTGGTACGGATCGTCGCCGTTCTGGAGAACGTCGTAGCGGTTTCCGGACTGCGGAGTGCGCAGGCCCGCGGCGCACTCCGAGTAGAAGAAGCACCAGACCTGCCCAGGCTGCGCGAGGTTCTGCACGGTGTTCGCGTCTTGATCCTGCCAGGTGCGGTCGTAGCGGTAGTAGATCTCGAGGTTCTCAGTCGGGCGGAACAGGATGCTCGGGCTGACGGAGCCGTACTTCACGTCGCCGACTTCACGGTCGAGCGTGAGGTTGTCGAACCAGCCGTCGGTGCGGCGCAGTGCGCCGCCGAGCTTCACGGCGAGCTTGTCGCCGAGCGGAACTTCGAAATAGCCGTCGAGCTGGCGATCCGAGTGGTTGCCGTAGCCTGCGCGCACTTCGCCGCCCCACTCCTCGAGGCTGGGTTTTCCGCGCGTGATGTTGATGACGCCGCCGATCGAGTTGCGCCCGAACAGCGTGCCCTGCGGACCGCGCAGCACTTCGACGCTCTGCAGGTCGAGCGCCCGCAGCATCGCGCCCGAGTTCACGCCGATGAACACGCCGTCGACCACCACGCCCACGGTGGGATCGAAGTTCTTCTCGACGTCGGTCGTGCCGACGCCGCGGATCGAGATCGCCGCGGGGCTCCCGGGCCCTTGCTGGATGTCGTCGACGATCAGGTTCGGCGCCGTGTTCGCGAGGTTCTGGAGGTCGATGTCGGATCGCCGCGCCAACTCCTCGCGCCCAATCGCGCTGACCGCGGACCCAAGGTCCTGGAGATTCTCTTCGCGCTTGCGGGCGGTCACGATGATCTCTTCGAGCATCGAGTCGTCCTGCGCCTGCGCGGGTGCTGCCGCTGGACCGGCCGCGGGCGGCGGGGTCGCGGGCTCCTGTGCCGTGGCGATCGTCGCCGCCAACGAAATGCCGAGCCCGAAGGCGAGCCGTCGCAAGTCGGTCACCGCGTTCATGGTGCGCATTCGTTCACCTCGCTCATTCCCGGATGGGGTTAGGGTGTGGACTATGCGTTGAACGAGTTTAACCCACGCGAAGGCGAATCCTGACGTTCATGCGAGCGCGCTGCGCACGCGTGGCAGGACCTGCCTCGCGACGTACTCCATGCGCGCGCTGCCGCTCTCGATCGGCTCGCCTGGGAATTGCGCCCAGAAGTGCACGTCGATGATCTCGGGGTACTCGCGCAGCATCGCAACGAGACCGGCGACCGCCTGCTCCGCGTCCCACAGCTGATAGAGGCCGTCGCGGATCGCGGTGGGCGCGTCCTTGAACGGCGGCACCTGATCCGGCGGCCCGAACGCGCCCCACGCGATGTACTGGTTCGTCTGATAGAGCACCGGCCCCGCGAGCTTCGCGGCCTCGGCCTCCGGGTCTGCAGCGATGATTCCCCAGTGCCCCGCGCAGATCGCGCCCGCGCTGCGCGGCTTGCCCTGCGCGGCGAGCGCCTTCACGTACACGTCGTGCCCGATGCCGCCGGTGGAGAGGAAGCCGTCGCCGATGCGCGCCGCGCGCGCGATCGCGGGCTCGGCCATGCCGCCCATGAAGAGGCGCGGCGGCTTGTTAGGGCGCGGCGCGACGCGCAGGCCGTCGATCCGGAAGCGCTTCCCATTCACGCGGATCGGCTCGCCCGACCACGCTTGCCGCAGGATCGCGACGCCCTCTTCCATCAGGCTCGGCCGGTGCGCGAGCTTGCGGCCGAAGTAGTCGAACTCGAGCTGGCGATAGCCGAGTCCGACGCCGAGATCGAAGCGGCCGTCCGTCAGAATCGAGAGCGCCGCCGAGTCTTCGGCGATGCGCACCGGATCGGCGAGCGGCAGCAGCATCAGGTTCGTGGCGATGCGCATGCGCTTCGTGCGCTCGCCGATCGCGGCGGCGATCACGAGCGGCGACGGCGTGTAGCCGTCGTCGACGAAGTGGTGCTCGGTGAGCCACACCGAGTCGAAGCCGAGCTGCTCGGCCCACGCGATCTGCTCGAGGCTCGCGCGATACAGCGATTCGAAGCTGCGCGTGCTCGGCGGCGGGTTCCGGAAGTCGTACCAGAGGCCGAAGTTCACTCGGCGCGTCATTGCGCTCTCCCTAACAGCTCGAACAGCGCGGCGTGATACGCGTCCGGCAGCTCGAGGAACGGCGCGTGGCCGCAGTCGAGCTCGCACAGCCGCCCGTTCGGCAGCGCCTTTGCCGCCGCGCGCCCGATGTCGGGCGACACGACGCCGTCGCGCGCGCCCACCACCACCAGCGCGGGCGCCGTGATCTTCGGAAGCAGCGCGCGCTGGTCGAGCTGCGCCAGCGCGCCGAGCGAGGCGTCGGCGCCGGGGCTCGCTTCGAGCGCGATCTGCCAGCAGCGCTGCTTCACGTCTTCGCCCACGTCCACCGCGAACACGCCGCCGAAGTAGAGGCCCTTCAGGAACGCGATGCGCCCCGCGCGGAGCGCAGCCACGGTGCCCGCGACATCCTCCGCGCGCCCGCCGTGCGGAAAGCCCTCGGCCTGCGTGTAACGGGGCGTCGCGCCCACCGTGAGCACGAGGCCGCGCAGCTTCGCGCCGAGCTTCGCGGCGGCGTCGACCACGACCGCGCCGCCGAGCGACCAGCCGTTCAGCACGACGGCAGCGAGCCCGAGGTGCGTGCACAGCGCGACGACGTCGCTGCCGAGCGCGTCGATCGACACGTCCGCGAAGTCCTTGTCGCTGCGCCCGCAGCCGCGGTGGTCGTAGGCGACGACCGCGTGCCCGCGGTCCGTGAGCCGTGCGATCGTGTCGTCCCACGCGCGGCAGCCCATGCCCCAGCCATGCGAAAGCACGACGGTGGGCCCGCGCCCCGCGTAGTGCTCGAAGTAGATCTGGCGCCCGCTCTCGCGCGTCAGCATGACCATAACAAGTGCGCTCCTGTGCGAAGCGGGCACGTTACACCCGCTGCGCCGAGTGCGAGCGCCGAGGCATCATCGTCAGCCACGAAGGAGACGCTGGTGGACACCGCGTTGAAAATTGCCGCGCTCGAACGGCAGCTCGACCACCTGTCGAGCCGATTCGAGCTTCAGGACCTGGTGGCGGACTACTGCCTCGGTTTCGACAAGCGCGACTTCGAGCGCTTCCGCGCGATCTGGTGGGACGACTGCGTGTGGGACATCGGCCCGCCCTTCGGGCGCTTCGAGGGCCATGCCGGCATTCACGAGGCGATCTACGACGTGCTCTGGCCCGCGTGGCTGAAGTCGACGCACTTCACGACGAACCTGCGCGTCGCGTTCGACGGCGCAGACCGCGCGGACGGCATCTGCGACATCGACTGCATCGGCACCACTTCGGACGGCCAGGCGCAAACCATCGCGGCCACGTATCGCGACCGCTTCGAGCGGCGCGGCGGCGTGTGGAAGATCGCGCGACGCAGCGTCGAGATGCACCACTTCAGCCCGCTCGTGGGCATCACCTTGAGCCCACCGAAGTAGCGGGGCTATTCGCGATCGGGCGCGCTCGCGAACAGTGGCAGCGTGCCCGGCATCTGCACGCCCTCGATCGAGAGCAGGCGCAGCTTCGTCTCGAGGCCACCCGGCGCGCTGAAGCCGCCGAGCTTGCCGTCCGCGCCGAGCACGCGGTGACACGGAACCACGACCGCGAAGCGGTTGCGCGCCATCGCCGCACCGACTTCGCGCGCGAGAGCCCTGTCGCCGAGCCGCTCGGCGATCTCGCCATACGCGAGCGTCTTGCCCGGCGGAATCGTGCGCGCGACTTCGTAGATGCGGCGATGCAGTGCGCTCACCTCGCGCAGATCGAGCGCGATCTCGCGCAGGTCGCGGCGCTCGCCGCGCAGCAGCGCCGTGATGGCCTCGATCGCGCGCGCGACGGCGAGCGGCGGCGCGAGCTCGGGCGTGCGTGGAAAGCGCCGGCGCATGCGCCGCAGCGTGTCCTCGCCGCGCGGCTCGGGCAGCCAGGTCGCCACGAGGCCGGCTTCGCTCCACGCGAGCCCCATCACGCCGAGTGCAGTCGGAAAGCGCGCGATGCCGAGGGCGTCTGCCATGCGCGCGAGTCATATCACCGCGCGGCGAACGCGACCGGCCGGAAGCGGACGCGAGCGGACACATCGCCAATCCAGCGTCAGACGCGATCTCCTCGATTCCCGCCCGCCGACCCCCCTATCTCTATGGCCCCCCCATGCCCCGCAGGGCTAATGCGATACGGCCCGTCTCGTATTACGTTGACTTCGCGTCGGGCCGGGATCTTCCGGCCCGCTTCCGAGGAGGCCGCGATGGACTTCGATTTCACGCCCGAAGAGCAGAAGTTCGCGGACGAGGTCGAGCACTGGCTGGTCGCGAACCACGACCCGGTCGTGATGGACCCGACGCGCGAGAACTTCACGCAGCTCGCGGACACGCCCGAGCGCCGCGCGTTCATGAAGAAGCTCGCCGCCAAGGGCTGGCTCGGGATGTCGTGGCCGAAGGAGTACGGCGGCCAGGAGATCCCAGGCTTCTACGAGTACATCCTCAACGAAGCGCTCGCGCGGCATGCGGCGCCGCAGATCGGCAAGGGCGTCGGCATCATCGGCAAGACGCTGATCCGCCACGGCAGCGAGAAGCTGAAGCGCGAGTTCCTGCCGAAGGTGCTCGCCGCGGAGATCGAGTTCGCGGTCGGCTACAGCGAGCCGAACGCGGGCAGCGACGCCGCGAACATGCAGCTCAAGGCCGAGAAGGTCGAAGGCGGCTGGAAGCTGAACGGGCAGAAGATGTGGACGACGTCGGCGCACTTCGCCGACTGGTACTGGGTCGGCGCGCGCACGGACCCTGACAAGCCGAAGCACGACGGCATCAGCTTGTTCCTGATTCCGATGAAGCACCCGGGGCTCGAAGTGCAGAGCCTGCCGACGGTCGGCAAGGACACGACCAACCAGGTGTTCTTCAAGGACGTGTTCGTGCCCGACGACTACCTCGTGGGCAAGCGCGGCCAGGGCTTCCAGATGATCAGCGAGGCCCTCGACCTCGAGCGCTTCACGATGTTCACGCTCTCGCCGATCGCGGGCCGCACGAAGGTGCTCGTCGACTGGGCGCGCACGGCGCAGCTCGACGACGAACCGGTCCGTAACAACCGCGACGTGCGGCGCACGATCGCGAACATCGTGACCGACACCGCCGTCGCGAAGGCGCTCAGCACGCGCTTCGTGTGCGCGGCGAAGGAAGGCGGCAAGCCGCCCACGGTCGAGTCGTCGCAGTACAAGCTGTTCACGACGACGCTCTCGCAGCGCGTGTGCGACGAGGCGCTCGACCTGATGAGCGTCGCCGGCACGATCCGCGAGGGCCAAGACGAGGCGCCGCTGCGCGGCCGCTTCGAGGGCGCCTATCGCGCGACGATGAACGAGACGGTGGGCGGCGGCGGCAGCGAGATCCAGAAGAACATCATCGCGCGCCGCCATCTCGGCTTGCCCAAGAACTTTTAGGGCGCATCGCGGATGCGGCTGGGGACGCTTCGCGTCGCAGCTGATCCGCCGCGCCTGGTTGCGCCTCCTCGGCGCGAACGAATCGGAGACAGAGCGTGGAACTCGAGCTGAACGACGAACAGCGGCTGATTCAGGAGATGACGCGCGGGCTGCTCAAGGAGCACTGCCCGCGTGCCGTCGTGCGCAAGGTCGAGAACGATCCGAAGGGATTGCCCGATGCGCTGTGGAAGCAGATGGCGGAGGCGGGCCTGACGGGTTTGCTCTTGCCCGAGGCGTACGGCGGCGGCGCGCAGACGATGCTCGAAGCCGCGCTCGTGTACGAAGAGCTCGGCCGCGCCATCGCGCCGACCCCGCACTTCGTGAGCAGCGTCCTCAGCGCCGGGATTCTCCTCGCGGCCGGCAGCGATGCGCAGAAGAGCGAGTGGCTCCCGCGCATCGCGCGCGGCGACGCGATCCTCAGCGTCGCGTGGCTCGAGCCCGAGCGCGGCTACGGCCCGAAGGGCGTGCAGCTCGCGGCAAAGGCGGACGGCGCGGACTTCGTGCTGAACGGCACGAAGCGCCACGTGCAGTGGGCGGGCGTCGCGGACCGCCTGCTCGTGCTCGCGCGCACGAACGCGGGCATCGACTTGCTGCTGGTCGACCCCAACAACCCCGGCATCAAGCTCACGCACTACCAGTCGGCTTCGGGCGAGCCGCACTTCCGCATCGACTTCGCGAACGCGCGCGTTCCGAACAGCGCGCGCATCGGCGCCGCGGGCTCGGGCTGGGACACGTTCAGCCGCGTGCTGCGCGACGACGGCCTGATCCCGCTCGCGGCCTACGCGATCGGCGGCGCCGCAGTGTGCCTCGAGGACACGGTCGAGTACGCGAAGGTGCGCAAGCAATTCGACAAGCCGCTCGGCGCGTTCCAGGCGCTCGCGCACTACATGGCCGACGCCTCGACGCGCATAGACGGCGGCCGCGTGCTCGTGCACGAGGCGGCGTGGAATCGCGCGCAGGGCCGCAGCGTCTCGCGCTTCGCGCCGATGGCGAAGCTGTTCGCCACCAACACCTATCAGGACGTGACGCGCACCTGCGCACAGATCTGGGGCGGCGTCGCCTTCACGATCGAGTACGACACGCAGCTCTTCTTCCGCCGCGCGAAGGAGCTGCAGCTCTCGTGGTGGGACGTGCCGTACCTCGAGGAGCTGATCGCGGCGGACGTGCTCGACGCGTAGGGCCTTCGGCTCACCCCCCGACTCTCACGCTCCCGAGCCGCTCGCCCGAGTGCTGGGTGCGCAGCTCGTACTCGACCACCTCGGTCACGATCGCGCCGCCAGCCTGGACGTCCGTGATGCGCAGCAGCACGTCGAGCGAAGCGCCGCCGAACGTGCCGAGCTTGTCTCGAATCAGCTGCGCCTCCTCCGCGGGCACGCGCCACACCTGCGCTTCGAGTCCGTTCGCGAAACGCAGCTCCGCCTTCTCGCGCATCGCGTCGAAGTACACGAACTGACTCGGCGCGAGCGCGCGCACGGTGAATTCGCCGTAGCTCGGGTCGTACTCGCTGAGCTGCGCGGCGAGCGTGAGGCGCAGTGCGCCGACGTCGCGAACCGCGTTGCGCGCGGCCTCGAGCTCGCTCCGAATCAGGTCGCGCTGCGCGGGCTTGTCGACGGCGCGTGCGGAGATGACGCGAAAGTCCTCCTCCACCCAGCGCGTGATCGGCGGCTCGGTGCCGGTGAGCTCGTAGCGCAGCAGCACGATCGCGAGCGCCTCGGGGTTCACGAGCTCGCGAGTGCGGCCGCCGATTCCCGGTCGAGGCGCCGGCGCCTCGCGCTCTGATCGCGCCGCGGGATTGTCAGGGGTTGGCGACGCCGACTGCGGAGCATCCGGCGCGACTGCCTCACTCCCCGCTGCCGGCGAGGCATCGCGCTCCCCCTCGCCTCCGCACGCCGCCGCGAGTGCGAGCGCGCTCGCGAGCGCGATGCGAGCGCTAGAGCTGCGGCGCATCGGCGTTCTCCGCGGCTTCCTCGACCTCGCGCGCCTTGCGCGCGTTCTCACCCGCTTGCAGCGCCTCCTCGGTCGACACGATCGCCTGATAACCCGTCGCTTGGTCGATCACGCCGACTTGCATCGACTGCGCGAGCTGACGGTTGCTGTCGAGCGTCATCACCATCGCCTGGACGACGAGGCCGCAGTCGGGCGAGAAGCTCGTTCCGCCGTCGGGGCTCGAGATGCCCATGCAGCTCGAGAAGAGCGGGGAAGTCTCGCCGACCGCTCTCCCGCGCGGGTCGTAGATCCAGTCGAGCCGGCGTTGCCCATTCTGGCTCTCTTGGTTGCGCGACGGAGGCCCGTACTTCTTGACGAGCGCGTCCGCGACCGACGCCGCGGTCGGGTTCTTGCCTTCCGCGAACCACTCCTCGCGCGCGACGGCGATGACGCGCTCATCGCCCGGCATGCCCATCGACGCGACGTACCACTTCGCTTGGCCGGGGAACATGTCCTGCACGACGGCGTTGCCAGCGCGGTCCATCCAGCCCTCGCTGAACTCTTTGCGCACCTCGTCCGCGGTCTTCTCGCGCTCGGCGAACTTCGCCGTGAAGCCTTGGCGAATCGTCTGGCCGTACGTCTGCATGTTGAACTGCCGCGAGCCCTCTTCCGCGACGAGCAGATCGTGCGTGCACAGCACGATGTTCTTCGCATCGTCGAGCGTGAGCCCCGGCCGCACGCCCACCACGTCGTCGACGGGCGCCCCGTCCGCGCGCTCGGGCGTGTCGATGTCCGCGGGGCAATCGACGTCGCCGCGCTTCTCCTCCGCGACCTCCTCGGCGCTCATCACCTCTTCGGGAGCGTTGCCGCGCCCCGAGCTCGGGTCCGGCAGGCCGAGCTCGTCATCGTCCGAGCCGCAGCCCGCGAGCGCGCAGCCCGCGATCAACACCAACGCGTAGAGCTTCTTGTGCATGGAGATCTCCTCTCGCGCAGCGCACGCCGCCGCGCTCGTCAGGGGCGGCGCGTCAACACCGCGCTGCGGATGTTCGAGCGAATCGGGTCTTCGCTCTGGGACTGCTCGATGCTGCCGTCGGCGAGCACGCGGCCGACGTAGCGGTACCAGCCCTGCTTCGCGTAGAGCGAGTACCACTCGCCAGTGATCGTGTCGTTCGCGAGCACGCCGCGAATTTCGTAGTGCGGCCCCGCTCCGGCGGGCGGCCAGGTGCACAGCATCCGCACGCTCACGCCGGTTTGAGTGAGACTGCAGCTGCCTTGGCGGAGGTATGCGTACTCGCCGCTCAGGTTTGGCGTGCGCGCCGCGGGCCCTGCGGCGGGCACGAGCGACACGTCGTCGAGACCACAGCTGTTGTCGGTGTCGCGATTCACGAACGCGATCGTCGTCGCCGCACTCGCTGCAGTGATCGGAACACGCACGGGTAGCCAGTGCTGCGCGCCGGGGACGTTGCCGCTGTTGCGGAACACGTCGGCCGGCTTGCCGTCGACGAACAGCTCGATCGCGCTCGTCTTCCCGAAGCCGCGGGCGACGACGTTGCCGACCGCGAAGCTCAGCTCGTAGCGAGCGCCCGGCTGCGTGCGAACCGTTTGCTGCACGCCGGTCGCCGTCCTGCTCAGACCTGTTAGGTCGAGACACTGCGCGCCGCTGCGCGCGTTGAAGGTCGTGGCGCCGTTCGCATATTGGCCGCTGATCGGCGCAACGTTTCCGCGAGCACCGATCACGTCCCAGCCCGGGAACGCCTGGCCCTGCGCGAAGAGTTGGTAGCGGCCCAGCGGGACGACGGGCTGCTCGAACCCGCCATTCGCGACCAGCAGGGCGGCGCGCGGTTGCAGCGCGCTGAGCTCGTTCGCGACCTGCTGCAGCTCGGCGCACGCCGAGACCGCGAGCGCGATCGAGGCCATGGCGACACCTCTCCAACCACTGCGCGAGTGCCACATGCCTCGGGCCCGCGCGCTCACGCGGCTGCTCCGGCGTGCTCGGCCCACGCCTCTTCGACGACTTCCAGGTTGCGCACGCCCCGGCGGCGCATCCACCAGCCGAAAATCAGCAGCGGGATTCCGATCGGTGCGAGCAGGATCAGCACGGTGCAGAGAGCGCCCATCACCATCACGTACGTGCCGGCGAGCTTCGGGAATTTCGCTGCGGTCACGAGCTTCATGCGCTGCGTGTGCAGCACATCGGGGTCGCGCGTTCCGATCGACTTCAGGAATCCGATCGCCGACTGCTTGTCGAGCCGCAGCAGTGGGCTCCGTTCGATTTCCATGTTTGCCTCCCGGCCGCTCTGCGCCGGCGTGGCGCGGGTTCTCGGCCTTCATTGCGCATTGCGCGAAGGCCCCCGCGAATCCGTCATCGGCTGGCGGATTTTTTTGCGCCCGCGTGAGAAGCTGGGCGAAATGCCGGACGCCGACGTGAACGCGCTGTTCGACCTCACCTACGCCGAGCTGCGGCGGCTCGCGGCCAGCGTCCGCGGCGGGGACGCCAACGCCACGCTCAGCGCCACCGGGCTCGTGAACGAGGCGTGGCTGAAGCTCGCGGGCGCGCCGCCGCGCGGTGTGGAGAGTGCGCTGCACTTCAAGCGAATCGCGGCACGGGCGATGCGGCAGGTGCTGGTCGAGTCGGCGCGCAGGCGGCACGCCGAGAAGCGCGGCGGCGACGTCGCGTTCGTGACGCTCGACGCCGAGGCAGAGTCGGTGGCAGCGAGCGCGGGCGATCTGCTCGCACTCGACGCTGCGCTGGCCGAGCTCGCGAGCGTGAGTCCGCGTCAAGCGGAGATGATCGAGCTGCGCTTCTTCGGCGGGCTCGGCGCGGCGGAGACTGCGCAAGCCCTCGGCGTCTCCGAGGCGACGCTGCTGCGGGATTGGCGCGCGGCACGCGCGTGGCTCGCGGCGACGCTGCGCGGCGACGCGTGATGGACGCGCAGCGCTGGGAGCGTGCGCAGCGACTCTTTCTCGCGGCGTCCGAGCTGCCCGCCGCGGAGCGCGACGCGTGGGTCGACTCGCACGCGGGCGGCGATCTCGCACTCGCTCGCGAAGTGCTCGCGATGCTGCGCGCGGACGCCGACGCCGCGCTCGTCGACGCGCCCCTCGCGCGCGTCGCGGGCTCACTGCTGGATGCGCCGCTCCCGACCGTCGCGTTCGGGCCCTACCGCGTGACGCGAGTGCTCGGCGAAGGCGGCATGGGAGTCGTCTACCTGGGCGAGCGCGCCGACCTAGGCAGCGTCGCAGCGATCAAGGTGTTGCGGGACGCGTGGCTCTCTCCCGCGCGGCGCGAGCGCTTCCTCGCCGAGCAGCGAACGCTCGCGCAGCTCGTGCATCCCGCCATCGCGCAGCTGCACGACGCCGACACGCTCGCCGACGGCACGCCGTGGTTCGCGCTCGAGTTCGTAGACGGCGTCCCGATCACCGAGTACTGCCGCGCGCGCGGTACCACGCTGGACGGCCGCCTCGAGCTGTTCGCCGCGGTCTGCGCCGCCGTCCAGCACGCTCACGCTCACGCGGTGATTCACCGCGACATCAAGCCCTCGAACATTCTCGTGACGCACGCCGGCGCGGTGAAGCTGCTCGACTTCGGGATCGCGAAGCACCTCGAGAGCCTCGCGGAGCCGGCAGATCAGACGCGCACGGGCCTGCGCCTGATGACGCCCGCCTATGCCGCGCCCGAACAGATTCCCGGCGAGCGCGTCGGCATTCACATCGATGTCTACTCGCTGGGCGTGGTCCTCTACGAGCTGCTCACCGAGCACACACCGTTCGATCTCACAGGCATGACGCCCGCCGAGGTCGCTTCCGCCGTCGCGGAACGCGAGCCCGAGCGCCCGTCGCTCTCCGCCGCTCGCGCGGAGAGTCGCAGCGCGGTGAGGCGCGTGCGCGGCGCGAGCATCGCGTGGAGCGATCTCGACGTGCTGTGCCTCACGGCCATGCACAAGGAGCCCGCGCGCCATGGTCGCGATCTACCGCAAGGCGTATCCCGAAGGGCACTACCTCGTGGGCGTCGCAGTCTCGAACGTGGGCAGCGTGTTCATGCGCTCCGAGCGTCACGCCGAGGGCGAACCCTACTTCCGCGAGGCCCTCGCGATCTTCGAGGCGACGCTTCCCGCCGATCACCTGAACATCGGAATCGCGCGCATCAAGCTCGGGCGCACGTTGTTACGGCAGGGCAAGACCGCCGAGGCCGCGCGCGAGACGCTCGCCGGGCACGACATCCTCGCGAAGCAGCAGGAGCCCTCGGTGAGCTGGCTCGAGTCGGCCCGCGGAGATCTCGTGGAGGCGTACACGAAGCTCGGCGAGCCCGCGCTCGCCGCGCGCTATCGAGGCCCGCCCTGAGCGCGGCGCCTTGCGGCCAGCGCGCGCTGAATCTCCCCAAACCGCTCGCGCGAGATCTCGAAGCGGGCGAGGAACACGAGGCTCACCAGGAAGAACAGCATCATGCCGGGGCCCTGGAGCAGGCCGAGGCGCATGATCACGTCTGCGGGCACCGAGCCGACGGCCGCGTTGGCGGCGCCTTCGGGGAAGCCGATCGCCTGCAGCAACACGCCGCCCAGGAAGTTGCCGACGCCCGAGACGGCCTTGTTCATGAACGCGATCGCCGACACGAAGATGCCTTCCTGGCGTAGGCCCGTCTGGAGCTCGCTCTCGTCGACGACGTCCATGATCATCGACGAGTAGAGAATGCCGAGCTGGATCGCGGCGAAGACCATCAGGCCGGCGTGCGCCATCACGGCAACGAGCAGCGCAGTCGTGCCGTTCTCCGGCATCCAGCCGAGCAGCCGCAGCACGATCGCGAGCGGGCCGAACAGCACGGCGAAGGTCGCGAGCGCGATGGCGGTGCGGCGCTTGTCGAAGCGCGCACTGATCGGGCGCGCGGCGAGCACGCCCCCGAGCACGGGCACGATCGCGAGCCCCGACATCAGCGCGAGCTGATCGCTGCGGAACTCCCAGAAATACGTGTTCATGTAGGTGCCGAACACTTCCTGGACGCCGAGCGCGCTCGCCGAGAACAGCGCGGCCACGAGCACCATGCGGTACGAGCGATTCCCGAGCGCATTGCGCACTTCCGATGCGAAGCGCCGCGGTGAGAAGAGCGGGCCGGAGCTCGCGGACTGGCGCAGCGTGGGAATGAGCGAGTGCGTGCCGGCAGACGAGGCGAGAATCGCGAACGCGGCGAGGACGGCGCAGTAGAGCCCGAGCGCGGGGTAGTTATCAGGGTCGAGGCGGCCGGTGATGCCTTCGCCCGTGTCGGCGAGGAACACGCGCCAGCCCATCAGGCTCACCGAGATCGCCCCGAGCCAGCCCAGCATCCAGCGGAAGGACACGAGGCTCGTGCGCTCGTCGTAGTGCGCGGTGATCTCGGGCCCGAGCGCGCTGCTCGGCACCATGTAGAAGGTGAGGAAGAGGCGGACGCCGACGGAGAACGCCGCCATCCACGCGAACAGGCCCGCGGTGCCGAGGCCCTGGGGCGGCGCCATCAACAGGTAGAAGCACACGCCCATGGGCAGCGCGGCGAAGTACATGAAGGGGTGACGCCGTCCCCAACGCGAGCGGAAGTTGTCGGAGATCGAGCCCATCAGCGGGTCGGTCACCGCGTCGACGACCATCGCGACGAGGATCGCGGCGCCGGCCCAGCCTGCGGGTAGGCCGAGCACCGCGCTGTAGTAGAGCATCAGGAACGAGTTGAAGACGGAGTTCTTGGCTCCGTCCGCGATGGAGCCGGCGCCGTAGGCGAGCTTGATGCGGAGCGGAACTTCGTGCGCGGGAGCTGCTGCAGCGGTCATCGTGCGCGCGACGCTATCGCGGCATCGCGCCCGCGCGTCAGGTCACTTCGACCGTTCCGCTCTCGCTCGCGCGGTGGATGCGCGCGCCGCCCGCGCGCTTCGCGGCGTACATCGCCTCGTCGGCGCGAACGAGCATCACTTCTTCCGAGCTCGCGTGCTGCGGGAACTCGACGAAGCCGATGCTCGCGCTCACCTGGAGCAGCGCCCCGCGCACCGGAAACGGCGCCTGGGCGGCTTCGAGCAGCTTGCGCGAGAAGATCTCGGCGCCCTTCGGGTCGTCGTACTCGCTGAGCAGCACGACGAACTCGTCGCCGCCGATGCGCGCCGCGACATCGACGCCGCGCGTGAGCCGGCGGATGCGACCCGCGAGCAGGCGCAACAGCTCGTCCCCGGCGTCGTGTCCGTGCCCGTCGTTGACGCTCTTCATGCCGTCGAGATCGAGGAACACGAGCGCGCCGCGGCGGCCGAAGCGCTGCGCGCGCCCGAGCGCGTGGCGCGCGCCGAGCTGGAGCTCGAGGCGATTGGCGAGGCCGGTGAGCGGATCGGTCGTCGCGAGGTGTTCGAGCTGCGCAGCCTTGCGGTCGTAGGCGCGGCGCAGCGAGACGGCGAGCGCGAGCGAGACCGCCAGCACACCCGACTCCGTGAGGATCGCGAGGCCGGGGCCAGGATCGATGCGGACCGCGGTCGGTACGAACTCGCTTGCGACCACCAAGGCGAGGCAAGGCGCCGCCCAGACCAGCGCGGCCTGCGCGCCGAGGAAGTGGGCCGTGCTGAGGAGAAGCAACGGCGCGTAGTACACGATGATCGAGCCCGGGTAGCCGCTGAGGATCACGGAGTAGAAGAGGCTCGCGACCGAGAGGAACGCGCCGAGGTGCATCGCCAGGCGGAAGCCGCGCCGACTCGGGTCGCCGATCCGGATCGCGAGCAGCAAGCAAGCGCAGGGAAGCACGTTCGCGAGCGCGATGCCGAAGGCGCCACCCATCAACGGGAGCGCGACGGAGATCAGCGCGCCGTGGGCAGCGAGAATCCAGAGCGGCTGGCGCACCCAGTCGCCATCGACCAGCGCGCGCCCGGGCTGCCGCTCGGCGCCTGCCCGCGGTCCTGTCGCCGTGTCCAACATCCGCGGGAGACATCGTCCCCCGCGCCGCGACGATTGAGCCCTCGTGAGTCCTGCGAGGCCTTCGCGGGAGGCGCCTCAGCCCCGCAGCCCGCGCCGCTTCAGCTCCGCCGCGAGCCGCTCGGTATCCGAGCTGAGCGGCGTCGCGAGCCGGCTCGGGTCGAGCGTGCCCGCGGTGTGCTGGAACATCTTGATCCCGTCGTAAGTGATGAACTTCTCGGGCGTCACCTCGAGCACGACGCGCAGCGGCGAGTCGAGCATCTTCGCGAACGCGTCCGCCGCGGCCTGCTCGCGGCGCAGGTGGAACGCGAACTCCGGGTAGAACCACGCCTTCGTCTCGCGGTCCTCGCGCACGCGGCAGCGGCCCTTGATCGTGATCGTCTTGCTGGGCCCGAGCTCGGTGCCGGTGCTGGTCACGCACACCGAGACCTGCGGGTTGCGCTGGATGGCGGCGATGCGGTGGCGGTGCGCGCCGGCCGTGAGCCACATCTTCCCGTTCTTCCAGTAACAACTCATGATCACGCCGATCGGCCAGCTGTCCTTCGTGCACCAGCTGAACACGCACTCGCGCGACGCACGCAGCAGCTTCTCCTGGTCCTCGGGATCGAGCCGGTAGATCGAGACTTGCTCGTAATTCTCCAAGTCGGACATGGCGTCACCTCCGGCGTGCCTAGTAGTTGGGGACGTAGATCTCGCAGGCGCCCTTGTCCGAGCCCGCGATCACGAGCATGCGCCCGAACGAGTGGTACTGGCCGATCATGAAGCCGAGCTCCGCGATCTCGGCATCGCTGAAGTGCCCGCGCAGCTCCGCGATGAACGCGGCGTCGATGGTGCGGAAGTCCGCGAACATCTTCTCCGCGTAGCGCACCGCGAGCGCCTCGCGCGGCGCGAGCGTGCGCTCGGCTTCGGGCAGGTGGATCTGCTCGATCGTCGCTTCATCGAGCCCTTGACGCGCCGCCGACGCGTACCGTGCGAAGCTTCAAGTGTCGCAGCCGTTCAGCGCGGCGATCTTCAGGCGCGCGATCTCCTTGATGCGCGCGGGCACCGCGCCTTCCTCGTGCGCCGGGCGAAAGAACTTCAGGTAGCGGCCGAGCAGCTCGGGCATCGCGGCTCCGAGATCCAACGGCTTCGCGTGTGTCATCACGTCTCCTTCGTGCGCGTGTCCGCGCGAAGCGGGCGACGCTATCGCGCCTCGCAGCTCACGCGCTGCGAATCACCGGCGCGCTGCTCGACCAGTCGATCTTGCGCACGGGGTCGGTCGCTCCGTCCCAGCCCTCCGCCGCAGTGCGAATGATCGCGAACAAGCCATCCATGCCCGCGGTGCGGGCCATCAGCTGAATCATCACGCCGGGCTGCTCCGTGGAATCGAGGTACGCGTGCGCGTCCCCGTACGCCTGGCGCAGCCGAAAGCTCCCGCTTGCCTCGAGCGCAGCGACTTTCGCGGCGACGTCGTCGCACCAGAACGCGAGGTGCTGGAGCCCGCCCTCGGGATGCGCCGCGAGGTACTCGGAGTAGATCGTGGGCGTCGTGCCGAGCGGCTGGATGACTTCGATCTGCTGGTCGCCCGAGTACGCGAAGGCGGCTTTGAGCTCCGTCTTCACGCGGGCGCCGTCGACGACGGCGTCCATGCCGCGCAGGTGCTCGAGGAAGAAGGGCCCGACGCCGCGCGCGAGCCAGTGGCGCATCGCGGCGTCGATGTCGGGAACCACGTACCCCTGCTGGACGATCGGGCCGAATCGCTTGCTCACGCGAGTCCCCCTTGACGGTCGGGCTCGGGAAACACGTAATGCACTTCGCCGAACGAGTCCGCGGCGAAGACATAGAGCAGTCGCAGCGGCTCGCGGCCCGTGTTGCGCGCGCCATGCCATTCGCCGCCGGGGATGAACACGCTCGTGCCCGCGCGCAGCGCGTGCTCTTCGCCCGCGATGTGCACGATGCCTTCGCCGGAGAGCACGTAGTAAGCCTCGCTCTGCGCGTGCCGGTGGGGATGGAACGGGCTCGGCTGTCCGGGGCCCAGATCGGTGACGCCGAGCGTCAGACCCGACGTCGGCGTGCGGTCGCCGCTCAGGAGCGTGCGCCACAGCACCTTGCCCCGGATCGGGTCGTCCCAGCCCTCGACTGGGCACTCTGCCTCGTGCACGACAACGCCTCGCACCCCGTCCATTTCCATTTCTCTCTCCTCTACTCGGTCGGCGACCGCGCTTGCGTAGCATGCACGCGCAGAGGAGCTCACGTGAGGAAGTTCGGAAAGTCGAGCACGGCGGAAGAAGTCACGGCGAGCGCGAACCTGCGCGGCAAGCTCGCGCTCGTGACGGGCGTCAGCTCCGGCATCGGCGCCGAGACGCTGCGCGTGCTGGCGCTGCGCGGCGCCACGGTGATCGGCACCGCGCGCACCGCCGAGAAGGCGCGCGAGGCCTGCGCGCCGCTCGGGGCGAGCGCGATCCCGCTCGCGTGCGAGCTCGAGAGCCAGGACTCGATCCGCGCCTGCGCGGCGGAGGTCGCGAAGCTCGGGCGTCCGCTCGATCTGCTGGTCGCGAACGCGGGCATCATGGCGCTGCCGAAGCTCGAGCAGGTGAACGGGATCGAGAAGCAGTTCGCGACGAATCACCTCGGCCACTTTCTGCTGACGAACCTGCTGCTCGCGCAAGTCGAGGCGGCGCCAGCCTCTCGCGTCGTCGTCGTGAGCAGCGCCGCGCACCTTCAGGCGCCGCGCGCGGGCATCGAGTTCGACAACCTGAGCGGCGTGCGGGGATACGCCGGCTGGCGCGCTTATGGGCAGTCGAAGCTCGCGAACGTGCTGTTCGCGAAGTCGCTCGCGCGCCGGCTCGGGCCGCAGCGCGCGGCCTACTCGCTCCACCCCGGCGTGATCCCGACGAACCTCGGCCGCCACATGAGCCCGCTCGTCACGCTCGCGATGGGGCTGTTCATGCGCCCCTTCGCCAAGACGATTCCGCAGGGCGCGGCGACGACTTGTTATGCCGCCGCGCACGCGAGCGCTGGACCGAGCGGCGCATATCTCTCGGACTGCGCCGTCGCGAAGGCGAACCCGCTCGCGAACGACGCGGCGCTCGCGGACCGGCTGTGGGAGACATCGGAGCGCCTCACTGGCCTCGCCTGAGGCGCGTCCGAAGGGGACCTCGTCGCCGAGCGCCCTGACTCCGAAGCACTTCAGCCAGACCGGCTAGCCCGCGTACCCCTCCGCGAACACGAGCCGCGTGCGCGCGGTTCGCTCGCGCAGGGCGATGAGCGGCGTGTACTCTGGCGACGCGTACCACGCGCGGGCGCGCGCGAGGCTCGGGAACTCGAGCACGATCAGGCGGCGCGGCGACCAGTCGCCCTCCTTCACCTCGGTCGCGCCGCCGCGCACGAGGTAGCGACCGCCGTACGCCGCAATCGTGGCGGGTACGCGCGCGCGGTACTCCTCGAAGCCAGTGGGGTCGGTGATCTCGACGTCGGCGATCACGAGAGCAGGCATGGGTCCCCTTCGTCGCGCGCGGCCCCGCAGCTCACGGCTGCAGCTCGAGGCCCTCGAGCTTTCCCGTCTCACGCCACTCGGCCATCAGCTTGAAGAAGGGCTCGGGGCCGAGGCCGTAGGAGCCGTTCTGCACGGCGATGCCTTCGACCTTGCCCTCGTTGTTGTAGTAGCCGGGCGTGCAGGCATCGAGGAAGTCGCGGCCGAAGCGCGAGAGGTCGATGATCGTCTGTACCCACGCGTCCTCGGCATCGCGCTTCGCCTCGAATGTGCGCGCACCGCGCCTCAGCGTTTCGCCGATCACGTAGGCGATGTGCTTGCTCTGGTCCTGGAGCAAGTGCGGATAGTTCGCGGTGAACGCGGACTGCTGCGCGCCCATGATCAGCATGTTCGGGAAGCCGTTCGTGTGCAGCCCGTGCAGCGTGCGCACGCCGCCCGCCCACTTCTCGCTGAGCGCGACGCCGCCGCGGCCGACCATGTCGTAGCCCGCGCGGCGCGTGTAGCCCGTGCCGACCTCGAAGCCGGTCGCGAACACGATGCAGTCGAGCTCGTACTCCACACCGTTCGCGACGATGCCCTTCTCGGTGATGCGCTCGACGCCCTTCCCGTTCGTGTCGACCAGCTTCACGTTGGGGCGATTGAACGCGGGCAGATAGTCGTCGTTGAACGTGGGGCGCTTGCAGAACTGCCGGTAGTACGGCTTCAGCGCCTCCGCGGTCGCCGGGTCCCTAACAAGCGTCTCCGCGCGCCTCCGGATCTGCTCCATCTTCTCGAAGTCCGCGAGCTCGAGCGTCTTGGTGGCGGCGTCGGGCGACGCGACCTTGCTGGGATCCTGCTGCGCCTGCACGAGCAGCTTGCGGATGATGTCGGTCCAGCCGTCGTTGACGAGATCCTCCGCCTGCCAGCCGCCCGAGACGAGGATGTTGAAGTTCTGCATGCGCTTCTGCTGCCAGCCGGCGGTCAGCGACTTCGCCCACTCCGGATCGGTCGGCTTGTTGCCGCGCACGTCCACCGAGCTCGGCGTGCGCTGGAACACGATCAGCTGCTTCGCGGCCGCGGCCAGGTGCGGCACGCACTGAATCGCGGTCGCGCCGGTGCCGATGATGCCGACGCGCTTGTCGCCGAGCTTCGTGAGGTTCCCGTCGGGCCCGCCGCCGGTGTAGTCGTAGTCCCAGCGGCTGGTGTGGAACGAGTGCCCATTGAACGTGCCGACGCCGGGAATGCCCGGCAGCTTCGGTCGATTGAGCGGCCCGTTCGACATCACCACGAACTGCGCCGTGATCTGGTCGCCGCGATTCGTCGAGACGAGCCAGCGCGCCTCGTCCTCCTGCCAGCGCAGCTCCGTCACTTCGGTCTGGAACAAGACGTCGCGGTAGAGGTCGTAATGCTTCGCGATCGCGCGCGCGTGCGCGAGGATCTCGGGCGCGAACGCGTACTTCTCCTTCGGCACGTAGCCGACTTCTTCGAGCAGCGGCAGATAGATGTACGACTCGATGTCGCACTGCGCGCCGGGGTAGCGGTTCCAGTACCAGGTGCCGCCGAAGTCGCCGCCCTTCTCGATCATGCGGAAGCCGTCGATGCCCGCCTCGCGCAGCCGCGCCGCCGCCATCTGCCCGCCGAAGCCGCCGCCAATGACGACGATCGGCACTTCGTCCGCGACCGGCTCACGCACGATCGGGTCGACATACGGGTCGTCGAGGTACTTCGCGAATTCGCCCGCCACTTCGACGTACTGCGCGTTGCCGTCTACGCGCAGGCGCTTGTCGCGCTCAGCGCGGTACTTCGCGCGGAGAGAGTCGGCGTCGAAGTTGCTGGGGTCGCTCATCGCGGTGCTCCTGTCGTGCTGCCGAGCGCGAGGCTTCGGCGCGGGCTGTGAGAGCGGGAGTTTGCCGCAGCCGACTGGCTCCGCGCTTCCGGCAGTCCGTGCGCAGGTCCCTGTGGTTGCTCGAAACGCACGCCCGATCCAGCATCGCCGTCCTCGCGAAGGAGCCTGCCATGCCCCGCCGCCTGTTCTCCGCCGACTCGCACTGCGTGATCCAGGGCGACGCCGTGAAGAAGAATCTCGCCGCGAAGTTCCACGCCGACTGGGACGCGGGCATGGCGAAGTACGACGCGCTGCGCGCGCAGCAGATGGCGGGCGGCAAGCTCGAGCTCGAGGACTTCGTCGACCTCGAGGCGGCGCGGCACCCGGGCTACTTCGACTCGCGCGCGCGGCTCGCGGCGATGGACGCGGATGGCGTCGAATGTGAGGTGATGTACTCGGAGTTCGACTTCACCTCGAAGGTCTATCAGGTGGGCGCGAGCTGGAGAGAGTGCGCGACCGCCTATAACAACACGTTGAACCAGTTCGCGCAGGCGGACCCGAAGCGCATCCTGATCACGTACCAGCTGCCGCTGATCGACATCGAGTACGCCGTGAGCGAGATCCACCGCCTCGCCGCGCTCGGCGCGCGTTCGATCCAGATCCCGAACTTCCCGAGCGAAGTCGGTATGCCCGACTACCACGACGCGCGCTACGAGCCGCTCTGGAGCGCGTTCGAGGAGACGGGCGTCGTGGTGGCGAACCATCTCACGCTGAAGGACGGCCTCTGGGACGTGTTCCGCCGCGATCCGACGCCGCAGAAGGGCATCTTCACCGCGCAGCCTGGCTTCGCGATCGCCGAGACGCTGTGCTGGTACATCCTCACGGGCGTGCTCGAGCGGCACCCGGGACTGCGCGTCGTATTCGTCGAGCCGGGCCTGTTCTGGTTGCCCGGCTTCATTCGATACCTCGACTCGCGCATGCACCATCACTACGTGTTCCCCGGCGTGAAGGAGCTGCCGAGCACGTACTTCCGGCGCCAGATGGCGGTGACGTTCGTGCACGAGCCCGAGGGCGTGGAGCAGCGGCACGCGATCGGTATCGACAACGTGCTCTGGTCGACCGACTTCCCGCACCCCGTCTGCAACTGGCCGAACGCCGGCGCGAAGATCGAGAAACAATTCGCGGGCGTGCCCGAGAGCGAAGTGCACGCGATCACTTGGGCGAACGGCGCGCGGATGTACGGCATCGCATGACGAGCGGCGCTCCGGCACTCGACGGCCTGCGCGTGCTCGATCTCTCGTGGGGCATCGCGGGCCCGATGACGGGCATGCTGCTCGCGGACTCGGGCGCCCACGTGACGAAGATCGAGCCGCGCGGCGGCGACCCGTTCCGCGCGCAGCTCGGCTACCGCGTGTGGCAGCGCGGCAAGCGCAGCGCGGTGCTCGATCTGAAGAGCGCGGCGGATCGCGAGGCGTTTCTCGCGCTCGCGAAGCACGCGGACGTGGTGCTCGAGAGCTTCGCGCCGGGCACGACGGCGAAGCTCGGCATCGACTACGCGACGCTCGCCGTTGCGAATCCGCGCCTCGTCTACTGCTCGATCACCGCCTACGGCCGTAACAACAAGCACTCCGCGCGGCCCGGCTACGACTCGCTCGTGGCGGCGCGCACGGGCCTGCACTTCGAGCAGCGCGGCTGGCCCGATGGCGCGCTGAACCACATGGCGCGGCGGCCGGATCCGTTCGCGCACATCGACTTCGACTACGCGCAGGTACAAGGCCCCGCGCGCGAGGGCCCGGTGTTCCCCGCCTCGTTCTACCCGAGCCTCGGCGCGTTCTTCGCCGCGACGCTCGGCATTCACGCCGCGCTCCGCGCGCGCGAGATCACCGGGCGCGGCCAGTGGGTGGAGACTTCGCTGCTGCAGGGCGCGCTCGCCTGTGCAAGCGGCGTGTGGCAACGCGCGGAGCGCGTCGATGCGAAGGACTTCGACTCGTGGATTCTCGGCGCGCGCTCGCCGAAGGGGCACTTCGAGTGCGCGGATGGGCGCTGGATCCACAACTGGGTGCCGAACCCGCGCTTCCTGCTCTCCGCGTCCGCGGGCGATGCGCTGAATGCGACGCCGGAGCTCGCCGCGAAGAACGACCCGGATCGCTTCGGCACCGCGCCCGGCGAGCTCGTGGTGATGCAGCACTACCAGCCGCTGCTCGCCGAAGCCGCGAGGAAGTTCCCTGCTGACGGCTGGGTGCGCGCGGCGGCTGCGGCGAACATGACGATTCAGCCCGTGCGCTCGCCCGAGGAAGCGCTCGCGGATCCGCTCTTCCTCGCCGATGGCTGTGTCGTTACGGCCCTCGACGCGGAGCTCGGCGCGATCCGCCAAGTCGGCAGCACGATTCGGCTCGCGAAGAATCCGCAGCGCATCGGCGCGCCCGCCGCGCGCGTGGGCGAGCACTCCGCGGCGGTGAGGGAGGAAGCGGCGGCGCTCGCGCTGAAGCCCGCGCGCGAGGCGACGCCGGGGCGCAAGCTGCGCGCGCCGCTCGAGGGCATCACGGTGCTCGACCTCGGCCTCGCGATCGCGGGCCCGTTCGGCACGCAGCTGCTCAGCGACCTCGGCGCGAACGTGATCAAGATCAACGCGCTCTACGACATCTACTGGCACGCGAACCACATCGCGTACATGGCGAACCGCGGCAAGCGCAGCATCGCGCTCGATTTGAAGGAGCCGCGCGCGATGAAGGTGCTGCACGAGCTGGTCGCGCGCGCCGACGTGGTGCAGCACAACATGCGCTACGACGCGGCGCAGCGGATCGGCGTCGACTACGAGAGCTTGCGCCGCGTGAATCCGCGCCTCGTCTACTGCCACACGCGCGGCTTCGAGAATGGCCCGCGCGCGAGCCTGCCCGGCAACGACCAAACGGGGGGCTGCCTGGCCGGCACACAGTACGAAGACGGCGGCATGGCGCGCGGCGGGAAGCCGCTGTGGAGCTTCTGCTCGCTCGGCGATACCGGCAACGGCTTCCTCTCCGCGATCGCGATGATCCAGGCATTGATGCAGCGCGATCGCAGCGGCGAAGGCCAGTTCTGCGACACCTCGATCGTGTACGCGCAGCTGCTGAACACGAGCTACGCGGTGGCGCGCGCGGACGGCAGCGGCTTCGTGCGCCCGCACACCGACGCGACGCAGACGGGATTCAGCGCGACGAATCGCTTCTACGAGACGCAGCGCGGCTGGCTGTGCGTGCTCGCGCCGGGCGACGCCGCGTTCGCGCGCATGTGCGCCGCGCTCGGCGCGCCCGAGCTCGCGCGCGACGCACGCTTCGCGAGCGAAGCCGCGCGCGCGAAGCACGACGCGGAGCTCGCGCAGTCGCTAGGCGCGCTACTCGCGCAGCGCAGCGCGCAGGGGGCGTTCGCCGCGCTCGACGCCGCGGGCGTGCCGTGCGAGATCTGCGACCCCGAGTTCGCGCTGGGGCTCCACGACGATGCAGAGCTGAGGCAGCGCGGCTGGACCGCGAGCTACGAGCACCCGTTCGTCGGCAAGCTCGATCAGGTCGGCCTGCTGTGCGACCTCAGCGACACGCCCGGCCGCGTGCAGGGCCCGCCGCTGATCGTCGGCCAGCACAGCCGCGAGATTCTGCGCGAGCTCGGCTACGCGCCGGCCGACATCGACGCGCTGTGCGCCAGCTGCGTGCTCGACTGGGAGCCCGGCAAGCCGCATCGCGTCGTGATCCCGAGCAAGTGGCTGCCGAAGCCCGCGGCGAAGAGCGAATGAGGCGCGCACCTGGGACGTACCTGCACATCGACGCGCACTGGGGACGTACGTGCACTCCGGAGCGCGCGTGGCGGTGCACGTACGTCCCCTGTGCGCGAAATGGTGCACGTACGTCCCCGGTGCGCGCGCGAGCTTCCACGCGATGACCGCCGCGGCGCGCCCCGACCCCATCGTCACCGCGGACAACGCGTTCTTCTGGGAGGCGTGCGCGCGCGGCGAGCTCGTGGCGCAGCGCTGCGGGGCGTGCGGCGCGTTCGCGCATCCGCCGCGACCGATGTGCCCGCGCTGTCACAGCACGCAGCGCGAGGTCGCGCGCCTGTCGGGGCGCGGTGAGGTGTGGAGCTGGATCGTGCCGCGGCATCCCGCGCCGATCGGCTTCGCGGAGGCTCCGGTCGTCGCGCTGATCGCGCTCGACGAGGGCGTGCGGCTCGTGTCGAACGTGGTCGGCGTCGCGCCCGAAGCGATGCGCAACGGGCTGCGTGTCGAGGTCGCGTTCGAGGCGACCGCGGGCGGCAAGGCAGTGCCGGTGTTTCGCGCGATGGGGCGAGGGTGATGTTCGGCGCCGGGCGCGCAGTCGCGATCGCGGGGATCGGGCAGACGACGTACGCGCGCCGCGATGAGCGCAGCGAGTCGCTGCTCGCAGCCGAGGCGACTCTCGCGGCGCTGCGCGACGCGGGAGTCGCACCCGCGGACGTGGATGGCATGATCACCTACACGCTCGATCCCGTGGACGAGATCGGCATGTGCCGCGCGCTCGGCGTGCGCGATCTCGCTCTAACGAGCCGCGTGCCCGGCGGCGGCGCAGGCGCGCTCGGCACGATCCATCAGGCCGCCGCCGCAGTCGCGGCGGGCGCGTGCGAGACGGTGCTCGTGTGGCGCGCGATCAATCAAGGCGCCGCGTATCGCTACGGCCAGCCGCAGGCCGGCGGGATGTTTCAGCCGGGCAGCGGCACCAGCTCGCTGCTGTGGTGCATGCCGTTCGGCGCACAGGCGCCCGCGACCTGGGCCGCGCTCGCGATCCAGCGGTACATGCACGAGTTCGGCGTGACGAGCCGCGACTTCGGCCGCATCGCCGTGCTCCACCGCAAACACGCTGCGACGAACCCCGCCGCGATCTTCCACGGCAAGCCGATCACGCTCGACGAGCACCAGGCTTCGCGCTGGATCGTGGAGCCCGTGCTGCGCCTGCTCGACTGCTGTCAGGAGAACGCCGGCGCGGCAGCCGCAGTCATCACGACGCTCGAGCGCGCGCGCGATCTGCGGCAGCGGCCCGTGCAGATTCTCGCCGCCGCGCAGTCGATCCCCGCCGAGGCCGAGGTGATCTCGAACTACTACCACGCGGACCTGACCACCATGCCCGAGGCAATGGGCGTGGCGAAACGGCTGTGGGCGCAGAGCGGCCTCGCACCGCGCGACATGCACGCCGCGCTGCTCTACGACGCGTTCACGCCCAACGTGATGAAGCAGCTCGAGGCGTTCGGCTTCTGCGAGCACGGCGAGGCGAAGGGCTTCGTGGCGGACGGACACTGCGAGTTATCAGGCTCGATCCCCACGAATACGCACGGCGGCCACAGCGGCGAGGCCTACATCCACGGCATGAACCTCGTGACCGAGGGTGTGCGCCAGCTGCGCGGCACGGCGGCGAATCAGGTCGCGGGCGCGCAGCTCGTGCTCGTCTCGTCGGGGATGGCCGGCGCGATCCTGGCGAAGGCGTGAGACATTTCGGCCCGGCCGAAATGACTCACGCGCACCCTCGCCTGCCCCGCGCACGGGACTAGCATCGGCCTCGCTCTCCGGGAGGACTCGCGATGCCTCGGCCGGCCCGCTTCTCCGTGCTCGCTGCGGCCGCAGCGCTCGCCGGCTGCGCAGCGGTTCCCGTCACGCCGGATGCGCGCGCAGCTGCGGGCGATCTCGTCGCGATCCCCGCGCCCGACGGGCTCTCGCTGCAAGAAGCGGGCATCGCGACGCTCGATGCGCGCATGCGGCGCTTCGTCGCGACCGAGCTCACGGCGACGAGTGACTCCGCGCGCCTCGAGCAGCTCATCGGCGCGGTGATCCGAAGTCCCACGTTTCACATCGATTACGGCGATCAGACGCGCACGGCGCTCGAAACCTTCGAGACGCTGCGCGGCAATTGCCTCGCGTTCACGAACCTGTTCGTCGCGCTCGCGCGCGAGGCGGGCCTCGAGGTCGCGTACCAAGAAGTCGACGTGCCACCCACGTGGTCGCTGCGCGGCGACACCCTCGTCGTGAGCCGCCACATCAACGCGATCGCGACCGTGAACGGCCAGCCGGACTACGTGGTGGACTTCAACATGCCCGAGTTCCGCGCCGCCTATCCGCGGCGTGCGATCTCCGATGCGCGCGCGGCGGCGCACTACTACAGCAACCTCGGCGTGGAGCAGATGCAGGCGGGCGAGCCCGAGGTTGCCCTCGCGTACCTCCGGAAATCGCTCGCGATGGACCGCACGCTGCCGCAGGCGTGGATCAACCTCGGCGTGTGGCACCGCCGCCGCGGCGACTTCGCGCGCGCGGAAGCGAGCTACGTCGAAGCGCTGCGCCTCGCCCCGCGCGACTACGTGGCGATGAACAACCTCGCGAGCTTGCACGCGCAGGCGCAGAGGCCCTAGCTCGCGCGTACCTTCGCGGATCGCATCAAGCAGCACCGCGCGCGCAACCCCTACTTCAAGTACGCCCAGGCGGAGACCGCCTTCCGCCGCGGCGAGTTCCGGCTCGCGCGGCGCCGGCTGCTCGAGGCCATTCGCGCCAACGACATCGACGCCACGTTTTTCACCTTGTTAGGGAAGACGCAGCGCCAGCTCGGGGATCTCGACTCCGCGAGTAAATCGTTCGCGCGGGCGCTCGAGATTTCCGACGACCCGACGCTGCGCACCGCGCTTCGCCGCAAGCTCGAGCTGCTGGACGACGCCAAGGGCGGCCTCTGAGCGTCGCGGGCCGCGGCGGCGCGCCGGCTGCCGGCGAGGTCCGCCGCGATCGATGAGCTGCGGCGCTGCGCGGGCGCAGCGGATCGCGAGCAGCGCGAAGGCCGCGGCGGCGCTGTAGCTTCGCGCGCCCCTCGGAGGCGCAAATGATTCTCGGTCTGCACCACGCCGCGCTCGCCGTGCCCAGCATGCAGCGCGCGCTCGACTTCTACTGCGGCGTGCTCGGCTTTCGCGTGACGATGGAGGCGGAGCTGCCGCCGGGCTACGCGCCGATGAACGAAGCCTTCGGCGTGGCGAATGCGGCGTGCAAGGTGCGCATGATCCGCAAGGGCGGCTCGTGCATCGAGCTGTTCGAGTTCGCCGACGCGGAGGCGGGCGACGCGAAGCGCCCGGTCAACCGCGTCGGGATCACGCACATCGCACTCGTCACCGACGACTACCTCGCCGACTATGACCACCTCGCGAAGCACGGCGTCGCCTTCAACGCCCCGCCCTTCGGCGCCGCGCCGCAGCGCTTTGCGTACGGCCGCGACCCGTTCGGCAACGTGATCGAGCTGCTCGAGCACGCACCCGGCGACGCGAGCGCGCTGAGATTCGAGGACTGACGACTCAGCCTCGCGCGGCGAGGAGGCGCTCGACGCCGCGCATCCACGAGCCGCGCGTGAGGCGCACGATCGCGAGCGCGAGCACGACGCCCACTACGTTCGCGACGGCGTCAGCGACTTCGCCCGAGCGACCAGCGCTGCCGAAGTGCTGAAGGAGCTCGCAGCCGATGCCGAACGCGAAGAGCACCGCGCCTGCGCCGAGGTGATGCGCGCGCACGACGAGGCCTGAGAACCACGTCGTGAGCACGCCGTAGCCGAGCGCGTGCTCGGCTTTGTCGGAGAGGGAGATGCCTGGCAGGCCCTGCGAGGGGATGAGGCTGAGCCACAGCACGCCCGCGACGAGCAGCACGCCCCCGCTCCACCAAAGCCACTTCCAGCGCAGCTGCTCCACGTCGAGGCACCCCTTCGCACGATCGCGACTTCTTCGGAACACGCACGCGCTTGTTGGTTCCAGCATCGCGGCGCACCCTCGCGCGGACTCGACGAACGTCCGGAGTGTTGGCGATCTCGCCAGCCCATGACGACCGAGTCCGGAGGCTCCACTCGTGAAGCTCGGCGTCTTCTCCTTCAACACGGAGTACACCGTGCGCGCCGACAAGCTCGCGCGTGCAGTGGAAGAGCGCGGCCTCGAGTCGTTCTGGCTGCCGGAGCACACGCACATCCCGGCGCCACCGGACGGCGTGGTGAAGATGGTCGATGGCCGCGAGCTGCCGCGCGAGTACCGCCACATGGCGGACCCGTTCCTCGGTCTCGCGGCCGCGGCCGCGGCGACGACGAAGCTCGTGCTCGGCACGGCGATCTGCCTCGTGAACCAGCACCACCCGATCTCGCTGGCGAAGCGCGTGGCCACGCTCGATCACCTCAGCGACGGCTGCTTCATCTTCGGCGTCGGCGCGGGCTGGAACGTGGCGGAGATGAACCACCACGGCATCGCGTTCGAGGACCGCTGGCGCCAGCTCAGCGAGCGACTCGATGCCCTGAAAGTGCTCTGGCGTGACGAGCGCGCGCGCTTCGAGGGCGAGTTCGTGCGCTTCGGCGACACCTGGCTCTACCCGAAGCCGCTCCAGCGCCCGCATCCGCCGATCTTGTTAGGGACGCTCGACACGCCGTTCGGCCGCGGCCTCGTCGCGAAGCACGCGGATGCGTGGATGCCGATCGCGCTCAACCTCGAGTACACGAAGAAGAGCCTCGCCGACGTGCGCGAGCGCATGGAGCGAGCGGGGCGCGATCCCGCGAAGCTCGGCATCTCGATGCTGTTCCTCGCCGAGCGAGAGCAGAGTGCAGCCACGCTCGCGCAGGCGCGCGCGATGGGAGAGGAGCGTGCGATCCTGCGGCTCCCCGCCGCGGGCGAGAGCGAGGTGTTGCAAGCGCTGGATCGCTGCGCGCGAATCGGCGTAACGTAGAAGCAGGTGTAAGCTCCCGGTTGGGCGCTCTCTTGCGTACGCAAGGGGTCGACGGTGCCTGATCGAGGCAGCACGGGCGATGACGGATTTTAGACGGAGCTGTTGCCGGCCCGGTCGCTGACGCGCGTGCTGTACCTGATCACCGGGATTTGCACCGCGATGGCGCTCGCCTCGCCGTTCCTGACGAAGCAGCCGCTGCCCTTGATCGCGATTTACGGCGCAGTCGCCGCGTCGTGTATCGCGGCGCATCGCCTTGCGAGAGCGGGTCACCCCGGCCGGGCCGCCGCGGGATTCGTCGTCGTCGGCTGGCTCGCGCAGACGGTCTCCGTGTTCCTGCTGGGCGGCGTCTCCAGCCCCAGCTTCTCCGCTTCCGTTTCGCTCGTGTTACTGGCGGGGTTGATCTGGAACGAGCGAGCGGCGTTGGCATTCGGAGCTTTGAGTGTCGGAGCCGCAACGGTCTTCGCCTTCCTACCCCCCGCGTGGCTTCCAAGTCCGCTCGTCGAGCCGGCGCGGTGGCGGTTCTTGGCGGCGCTGCTCGCTCAGATCGTCGTCGTCCTGCTGTCGCTGCGGCTCGCGACCACGAGCGTTCGGCGCAATCTGGCGCGCGCGCAGGAGAGCTCTCAGGTCGCGCGCGAGGCCACGCGGGCGGCCGAGCGACGTGTACGCCAGCAGACGGCGATCGCGCGCCTGGGCACGTTCGCCCTCGCGAGCCGCGACTCCGGCGCGCTGCTCGACGAGTTCGTGAACGAAGTTTCGCGCACGCTCGGCGCGGAGCTCGTGAAGGTGCTCGAGCTCTCGGACGACGGAGGGCATCTCCTGTTGCGAGCGGGCTTGGGTTGGGACGCGGGCTTGGTCGGGCAGGCGCGTGTTCCCGTCGGCAAGGATTCGCAGGCCGGCTTCACCCTCGCGTCGCAGATCCCCGTGTTGGTGAGCGACTTGAGCACGGAGCAGCGCTTCAGTGGGCCGGAGCTGCTCACGAACCATGGTGTGCGGAGCGGCGTGAGCGTCGTGATTCGCGTCGAGGGCAGGACCTACGGGATCCTCGCCGCTCACAGCCGGCAGCCCGACGCCTTCCGCGACGAAGACGCATTGTTCCTGCAAACCGCCGCGAACCTGCTGTCGACGGCCTTGGGCCGCGAACGACTGGAAGCGAACCTCGCGCGTCAGGGCCGTCTCGAGGCGCTCGGCAGGCTCGCGGGCGGCGTTGCGCACGACTTCAACAATCTGCTGACCGTGATCCTCGGCTACGCGGATGCGCTGGGTCAACGCGGCACGCGAATCGATCCCGCGCTCGCGGCGAAGGAGATTCGCGGCGCTGCGGAGCGCGCGGCCGGTTTGACGCGCGATCTGCTCGCGTTCGCGCGGCAAGTGCCGGGGTTGCCGATCACACTCGACCTGAACGAAATCGTCGCGCGCAGCCTCCGCTTGCTCGAGCGGCTCGTCGGGGAAGACATCCGGCTTCGGACCCAGTTCGCGGCCGAGCCCTGCCTCGTGCGCGCGGACGCAGGCCAGATCGAGCGCGTGCTGGTCAATCTCGTCATCAACGCGCGAGACGCTCAGCCGGACGGCGGGGAGATCGCGATCGCGACACGGCGCTGCACGGAAGGGGCGCGCGCCAGCGTGAGGCTGATCGTTACGGATCGCGGCTCCGGGATGGCGCCCCACGTGCTGGCGCATGCGTTCGAGCCATTCTTCACGACGAAAGGCGGCGGAGCGGGCAGCGGGCTCGGGCTCGCGACGGTCTACGGAGTCGTTCAACAACTCGGCGGCGAGGTCTCTGCCACCAGCGAGCTCGGTGCCGGAACCCAGATCACGATCGACCTGCCGTTGGCGACGGAGGCGCGACGAGAGCTCGAAGGCGACGCACCCGCGGAGGCGAGCGCCGTGCGCGCTGGGACCGGCGAGACGGTCTTGGCGGTCGAGGACGATGCCGAGCTGCGCGTCCTGCTCGTCGAGTCGCTCGAGCGAGCGGGGTACGTGGTGCTCGCCGCGGCAGACGGACTCGCCGCGATCTCCCTCATCGAGAGTCATCCCGGCCCGATCGACGCGCTGATCACCGACATCGTGATGCCCGGAGCGAGCGGCTTCGACGTCGCCGCGCGAGTGCGCGAGCGGCGACCGAACGCGCGCGTCCTCTACATGTCCGGGTACGTCGGACACGACGGCTCGCTCGCCGAGGTCGAGCGGCCCGATGTCACGTTCGTCGCAAACCCGTTCCGCATGCGCGATCTCACGGCCGCCTTGGGCAAGACGCTTGCGCGCGGAGCTCCGGTCTCAGCTTCGCCAGCTCGCGGCGTGTGAGCTCACCTCAGGGCGCGAGGAAGCCGCCGTCGACCGGCAGCGTCCCCCCCCGCGCGATGACGTCCGCCCTCTACGCCCTCCGCGAGCGAGGCGGCATGCTGCCGCGTGCGAGGCGATGCGGGGAACGGTGCGTTGCAACTAACGTCGCGCGTCCATCGGGGAGTCGAGATGAGCAGCACTTCGGCAGCGCCGCGCGACGCTGGCGCGCGCTTCGACGTGATCGTCGTGGGCGCGGGCTTCGCGGGCATGTACCTCCTCTACCGCCTGCGGCAGATGGGCCTAACAGCTCGCGTGTACGAAGCCGGCACGAGCGTGGGCGGAACTTGGTATTGGAACCGCTACCCCGGCGCGCGCTGCGACGCCGAGAGCCTCGCCTACTCCTACTCGTTCTCGCGCGAGCTCGAGCAGGAGTGGGAGTGGACCGAGCGCTACGCGACGCAGCCCGAGATCCTGAAGTACGCCGAGCACGTGGCCGAGCGTTTCGACCTGAAGCGCGACATGCGCTTCGAGACGCGCGTCACCAGAGCGAGCTTCGACGACGCGCGCGCCGAGTGGAGCGTCGAGACCGATCGCGGCGATCGCGCGATCGCGAAGTTCTGCGTGATGGCGACGGGCTGCCTGTCGGTCCCGCAGGAGCCGAACATCCCGGGCCTGCGCGACTTCTCGCGCGAGATGCACTGGGCGAGCCGCTGGCCCCATCACGAGGTGCGCTACGAGAACAAGCGCGTCGGCGTGATCGGCACCGGCTCCTCCGCGATCCAGGCGATTCCGGTGATCGCCGAGACCGCGGGCCACCTCACCGTCTTCCAGCGCACGCCGAACTTCAGCGTGCCCGCGGTGAACGCGCCGCTCGACCCGGAGTTCGCGCGCGCCTTCAAGCGCAACTATCCGCAGCACCGCCAGAACTACCGGCTCGGCCTGAGCGGCGGCTTCGGCGACCTCACGATCGAGCCGCAGCCCACCGTGCCCGCGTTCGAGACGTCGGTGGGCAAGAGCGAGGCCGAGCTGCGCGCCGCCTTGGAGCGGAGCTGGCGGAGCGGCGGCGCGCGCTTCTGCGGGACGATCCTCGACACGCTCGCGAACGAAGACACGAACCGCTTCGTCGCGAGCTACGTGCACGAGAAGATCCGCTCGATTGTTAGGGACCCGGCCACCGCGGAAGCGCTCTGCCCGACCTCGCACCCGATCGGCACGAAGCGCATCTGCGTCGATATCGGTTACTTCGAGACGTACAACCGCCCGAACGTGAAGCTCGTCGACATCGCGAAGCACCCGATCGAGCGCATCACCGCGACGGGCATCCAGATCCAGGGCGGCGAATTCCACGAGCTCGACATGCTGGTGATGGCGACCGGCTTCGACGCGATGACCGGCGCGCTCGCACGCATCGACATCCGCGGCGCGGGCGGCGCGAAGCTCAGCGACGCGTGGGCGGCGGGCCCGAAGACTTACCTCGGCATCGGCAGCGTGGGCTTCCCGAATCTGTTCATGATCACCGGCCCAGGCAGCCCCTCGGTGCTCAGCAACATGCTCGTCTCGATCGAGCAGCACGTGGACTGGACGCTCGCCTGCATCGACTGGATGCGGCAGCGCGGCTTCGCGCGCATCGAGGCGAAGCCCGAGGCGCAGGAGCAGTGGGTCGCGCACGTGAACGAAGTCGCGAACGGGACGCTCATGCCGAGAGCCGCGAGCTGGTACATGGGCGCGAACATCCCCGGCAAGCCGCGCGTGTTCATGCCCTACGCCGCGGGGGTCGGCGTCTACCGCGAGATCTGCGATCGCGTGGCAAAGAATGGGTACGAGGGGTTTGCGTTCGGGGGCTGAGAGAGGGCGATTACGGCTTGGGGACCTTCGTCAGGCTCATCGCGACGGGTCCGCCTTTGCCGAGGATCGACACGCTCCCGCTCCTGGTGCTCTTCAAACCCAGCGATGCGCCAGCCGTGAGGAACCCGACGATCCCCGACGCTTTCCCGGAGATCTCGAAAGAGCTCTTCTTCTTCTCCGATGCCACGAAGGCGAACTCCGACGCGACGTAGACCTCCGTCACGATCCTCCACTCCTTGAAGTTGAACTTCGGGAGCCTTTGCACGGCCTCGAGGACTTCGGCGAGGTTCTCGATGTGCGCGCCCTGCAGAACCGGGGTCTTGAGCACGTACTCGAACTCGCCGCCGAACTCGTACCTCACGCTCGCGTCGGCGGCGAGATCGAGCGCCGCGCTGCTCGGCAGCTCGGCGCCGGCCTGGAAGATTCGCTCTTTCGTTCCGCTCGATACGAAGTCGAGCGACATGTCCTGGAACGGCTCCGGGTCGAAGCCGACGCCGAGCCTCGCGAGCTTCGTCATCTGTTGGAAGCCATCTCCTTTCGGTCGCAGCACGTCACCGAGGTCGAATGCGGTGCCGGGCAGGTAGACCGCCCGCGCGCCGAGCTTGCTCTTCATCTGCTTGCTGAGTCGCTCCTCCACCGACATCGAGTCCCTCCTTTCCGTGGGTGACCCAGAGACTTGCGCAGCCTCGGTCGCTATGGAAATGAACGAGTTCACAGCTCTCGACCGGACGAATCATGGAGGCCTCCACGATGCGCGCCCACCTCCTATGGGGGATCGCCTTGGCTCTGACTGGCATGGGAGCCGTCGCCCTCGTGCGCGGCCCTGCCGAGCTCGCGAACGCGCCGGTGCGCTGGATTCTGCGTTCGCCGCTGCACGGCGTGTTCAGCTCGCAGGTCCTTCTGCTCGAGCTGACTTCTCGCGACAGCCGGAAGCCCTACGTGATTCCGGTGAACTATGTCGAGCGCGGTGACGCGCTGCTGGTCGGCAGCGACTTCGATTGGTGGCGCGATCTCGAGGTAGAGCCGCGCGTGCGCGTCGAGCTCCGTAACAGCCTGCCTCGCACGGTGAGCGCGCGCATCGTGCGAGATGCCGCCGAGGCTGACGCGGGCTGGCGCGCGCTACGGCCGAGCTCCTGGGAGAGCGCGGTCGCGAGAGGCGCGGTGCTGATCGAGATCGCGCTCGAAGAAGCACCTGCCCCGTGAATGCGATCGTGCGCGGATCCACGGGAGTGATCAGCTCCGGCGCGCTGCGCGAGTCGCTGCTCGTCCGATCTCGCTAGCGTGGCCGCTCACCCACTCGCGAGACCTCGATGACCGCCGCCGCGCCCGCCCCTAACACCTCCCTGCCCGCCCACACCACCGTGCTCGTGATCGGCGCCGGCCCCGGCGGCATCTGCTCGGGCATCACGCTCGCGCGCGCGGGCATCACGGACTTCGTGATCGTCGAGAAGGCCGCGGGCGTCGGCGGCACCTGGTGGCACAACCGCTACCCCGGCGCCGAGTGTGACGTGATGTCGCACCTCTACTCGTTCTCGTTCGAGCCGAAGGCCGACTGGTCGCGCCCGTACTCGGGACAGGCGGAGATTCGCGACTACGTGGAGCACGTCGCGCGCAAGCACGGGATGCTCCCGCACTGCCACTTCGACACCGAGGTGAAGACGCTGCGCTGGGACGAGCGCGCGGCACTCTGGCGCGCAGCGTTCGCGGACGGACGCGCGCTCACGGCGCGCTTCGTGATCAGCGCGATCGGCATGTTCAACGACATCGCGCTGCCCGACATCGCGGGCCTCGACGACTTCGCGGGCACGCTGTTCCACACCGCGCGCTGGAAGGACGGGCACGACCTGACGGGTGAGCGCGTCGCGCTGATCGGCAGCGCGGCGAGCGCGGTGCAGACCGCCCCCGAGATCGCGCCCATCGTCGCGCGCCTCGACCTCTACCAGCGCACGCCGCAGTGGGTCGTTCCGAAGAAGGACACGCCGTTCACCGAGGCCGAGCTCGCGCACTTTCGCGCGAACCCCGACGCGGTGAAGGCGATGCGCGACGAGATCTACAGGGAGATCGAAGCGTTCGTGCTCTTCCAGGATCCACAGGCCGTCGCCGCTTCGGAGGAGGCAGGCCGGCAGAACCTGCTCGCGGTGAACGATCCCGAGCTGCGCCGCCGCCTCACGCCCGATTGGCGCTACGGCTGTCGGCGCCCGCTGCTCTCGAACCTCTACTACCCGATCTTCAACCGCCCGAACGTGCACCTCGTCGACTGCGGCATCGAGCGCATCGTTCCAGCTGGGGTTGTTACGGCGCGCGGCGAGCTGCGCGAGGTCGACACGATCATCCTCGCCACCGGCTTCGAGACGACGCGCTACCTGAGCGCGCTCGACGTCGCGGGCCGCGGTGGCGTGCACATCCAGGACGCGTGGCAGGACGGCGCGATCGCTTATCAGGGAATCACCACGAGCGGCTTCCCGAACTTGTTCATGATCTACGGCCCCAACACCAACAACAACTCGCTGATTACGATGCTCGAGCTCGAGAGCGACTACGCGGTGCGCGCGATCCGCCGCGTGCTGGACGCGAAGCTCGCTTGGATCGACGTGAAGCCGAGCGCGATGGCCGCCTACAACGAGCAGCTGCAGAAGGACATCGCGGGCATCACGGTGTGGCGCAGCGACTGCCGCGGCTACTACCGCGCGCCGTCGGGCCGCATCGTCACGCAGTTCCCATACACGATGACGACCTATGAGCGCATGCTCGCGGTGAACGACGCCGCGAGCTACGAGGAGGCGCGATGAAACAGATCGCCCCGGTCGAGGCCGGCATCGCGGTCGAAGATCTCGACCGCATGCACGCGTTCTACACACGCGCGCTCGGCTGCCACGAAGTGCGACGCGCCGAGATCCCCGCAGCGCTGAGCAGCGCGATCACGCTCGCGCGCGACGGCTACACGTGCGTGTGGCTCAAGACGCCCGGCGGCGAAACGATCAAGCTGATGCGCCCACCTAACAAGCCCGCCGCGAGCGGCGCGCCCGCGCTGCTGACCGAGCGCCGCGGCATCGCGTACCTCACGTTCTACTGCGACGCGATCGGCGAGGTGCTCGCGCGCTGCGAAGCCGCCGGCGCGACGCTTCGCTCCGATCGCGCGCTGATTCAAGGCGAGCGCCCGGTGAAGCTCTGCTTCCTCGCCGATCCCGAAGGCAACGTGATCGAGCTCGTCGAGCCGCAGGACCTCGCGAGCTTCCGCCCGGACATCGCGAAGCGCTGAGCGCTCGCGTCAGGCGGTGAGCGAGAGCAGCCCCGCGAACGCCTCCGCGGGATCGGCGCCGCGCGGCGGCAGCACGTTCGTGAGCACGAGCTCGTCCACGACACCCGCGTAGTCCGCGATGCGCTTCGCGCACTCGGCGGGCGTGCCCGCGAGCGCGAGGCGATCGAGGCACGCATCCGGAATCGCGTCGACCGCGGCCTCGCGACTGCCGCCGTTCGCCCAACGCAGCGCGGCGTCGGCGACCGCGGAGAAGCCCTGCTCGCGCAGCGCGAACTCGTAGTACGGGTGCGGCAGCGGCGCGAACAGCCCCACGATCGCCTCGCGCGCAGCACGACGCGCGCGTTCGCGGTCTGCGTCGACCGCGGTGAGGATGCCCGTGACGATGCCGAGCGCGCGCGGGTCGCGATTCGCCGTGGCAGCCGCCTTCTCCGCCGCCGGGCGGATCACCTCGCGGTGGTACTCCGCAGAGAGCAGCGCGCCGCACGCGAGACCGTCCGCGCAGCGCCCCGCCACTTCGATCATGCGCGGGAAGATCGCGGCGAGGTAGACGGGAAACGGCGCCGGACGCGGATCGACCGCGGGCGTCCAGCGCATGCGGTGCACCTTGCCCGCGAACTCGATGCGCTCGCCGGCGCGCGTGCGCGCGACCTGCCGCAGCAGCGTCACGTACTCCGCCATCTTCGTGAGCACGCGCTCGTGCGGAATCCCCTGCCACTCCTCGTTGATCACCTTGTTGCCGCCGCCGACGCCGAGCAGCAGGCGCCCCTGCGACAGGTCGTCGAAGTCGATCGCCGACATCGCGGTGAGAAACGGGCTGTGGCCGTACGCGTTCAGCACGTACGGGCCGAGCCGCACGCGCTTCGTCGCGCACGCGAGCGCGGCGAGCGAGATCCAGGCGCTGCGCCAGGCCTCGGTCAGATAGAGCGAGTCGACGCCCGCTTCCTCGGCGCGCCGCCCGATCGCGACGAGCTGAGCGACGCTCATGCCGCCGCCCGTGAAGGCGACGCCGAGGCGCGGGCGGGCGGCTGTCATGCGGCTACATCGACTCCATGAAGCGCGCGGCCATCTGCACGTAGCCGTTCGGATCCGGGTGCTTGGCCCACACCGCCTTCCAGTCGTCGCCCGCGAACGCGCCCTTCATCGCGACGTCACGCGCGGCTTTGCTCTCCCAGCGAATGATCCACGTCACGTTCGCTTCGCCGATCGGCGACTTCTGCGGATTCGAGCCGGTGATCTCAGCGCCATTCGCGCCGTCCCACACCCAGAAGCCCACCACGTCGAGGCGCTTGCGCAGTACCGGCACCGCCTCCTCCGCCCACTTCTTGTACGCCTCGAACAGATCGGGCCGGTAGTGGTAGTCGCGTACTTCGTAGATCACGTCTTCTCCTCATGGCGCGCCGCGCGCGCCGGCTGGTGGTTACGGACGCGCGCTCACGGACGCGCGATCCACTCCTCGAGCAGCTTGTGGAAGTGGCGCAGCTTCGTCTCGTTGTAGGAGGCGAGCTGCAGGTGCTGCATCGCGGTCGCGTGCAGACCCTCTTGCACGAAGGGCAGGTTTCGGGAGTCCTGGTTGAACACCTTCGCGAGCATGCCGAGCTCGGGCGCCTCGACCCAGTCGTCGTCTTTGCCGAGCCAGTGGATCGGCACCGCCTTCGGGTACTTCCCGTCCTTCGGGATCGGCGCCAGGTACAGGCACTCCATGATCGCTTCGTCGGGGTTGTTCCCGTTCGGGCGGAAGCGGTAGACGATGCGGTTGAACGAGCCCCACGGATGGAAGTTCGGGAACAGCGTGAAGTAGATCGGCGCGAACTCGATGTCGGCCGCTTGGTCCGCGAGGTCCCCGACGACCGTGCGGAAGCCCTCGCGCTGCATGTGCGCCATCGCGCGGTGCTGCGCGACCACGTCCATCGGGTCGATGCTCGAGGAGGCGTACACGCGCGAGCGGCCGCGCACGTCGACCGCGCCCGGCGGCAGCTGTCGCCCGGCGACGAGATCGCACATGTGCGGATTCGCTTCGCCGAGCTCGCCCGACACCCACACCGCGCGCGGCGTGAACACGCCGGTGCGGCCGTCGGGCGTGCGCACGTCGCAGTAGCCATCGCTGCGCGGCGTGTAGACGTAGCCGTCGCGCACGTCGCGCTGGCTCGGCAACGCCGGCACCGGTCCCCAGTTCGTGAGCCCGAACTCCTCCATGCCCGCGACGGTGATCGCCCGCGAGTAGTTGCCGAATACGTCGTACTTCGTGTTCCCGTCCTGCGAGCTGCCCGTGACGATTTGCGGGTGCGTCAGGATCGTGTGATAGGCCTCCATGAAGGCCGACTGCACGACCTTCCAGTTCGCCTTCATGATCTTCGCGACGTGCGCTTCCTTGTATCGCTGCTCGTACGGCAGCACGGTGAAGTGACTCGACAGATCGCCGACGAACTTCTCGAGCGGCTCGCAGTTCCGGTCGGGGTTGATGAAGACGAAGCGGCCCCACTTGCCAACCTTCACCTCGGGCAGGTTCTGCTTCGACTTGTCGACGTACTTGAAGTCCCACTCGCTCGTGATCTCCTTGAGCGAGCCGTCGAGATTCCACGCCCAGCCGTGGAATGGGCAGCGAATCTCGGTCGCGCGCTTGCCGCCGCACTCCTTCAGCTTGCGCCCGCGGTGGAGGCACGCGTTGTAGAACGCCTTGAACGAGTCGGCGCCGGTGCGCACGACGAGGAACGACAGGCCCGCGATGTCGTACGCGATCGAGTCGCCCACCTCGGGGATGTCGTCCTCGTGGCACGCCATCTGCCACGCGCGCTTCCAGACTTTCTCGACCTCGAGGTCGTGGAACGCGCGCGACGTGAATTGCTCCACCGGCACGCGCGTGATGCCCTCCATGCGCGAGTCGCGGCGGAACGACTCCGGCGCGCGGCGCGGGTCCGCGTCGAGCAGGCGGTGGTACTTCTCCTCGATCTCCTTCGGTCCGTAGGGCATCGGGGCGTCCTCCTCGCGAGCTAGACGCTATCACGCGTGAAAGCGGGTTCGCGCCCGGCTTATGCTCGGACTCAACCTGAGGAGAACGCCATGAGCGCGCAGCGATCCGAAGAAGTGATGCGCACCTACCTCGCCGAGGTCGTCGGCAAGCGCCGCTACGAGCTGATCCCGCAGCTCGCGGCCGAGGACATGATCGACCACACGCAGCCCGTGAAGGGCCGGCAGGGCCTCGTCAACCACGTGACGAACTTCCACCGCACCTTTCCCGACGTGACGATTCAGATCAGACGCATCGTCGCCGGCGAGAACGACGCGGTCGGCTGGTGGAGCCTCAAGGGCACGCACTCGCAGGAGCTGTTCGGGCAGCAGGGCTCCGGCAAGGTGCTCGAGTTCGACGTGGTGAGCTTCTTCCGCCTGAAGGGCGGGATGCTCGCGGAGTATCACGTCGTGGCGGATGCGCTCACGGCAGCGATGCAGATGGGGCTGAAGCTGAAACCGGCCTGACTGCGCCTCTATGGGAGCAGCCGCGCCGCGCGATAGCGCGCGAACCACTTCCGCAGCATTTCGTCGGTGTAGAGCGTGTCGTGGAAGCCCGCGCGCCGGATCTTGATCGTCGAGATCGAGGACGCGCCGACGGCGCCGCGCGCGGTGCGCGCGAACACGAAGTCGGCGAACTGGAGCGATTGGCCGAGGAAGGCGTCGAGCGACGGCGCGACGAGCCCGCGCTGCGCGCGAACGCGATCCCACTCGTGCGCGTGCTTCGGCAGCTCGTCGGCAAAGCCGAGCGGCGCATCGTCACCCGGGCGCATGTCGAGACTCTCCGCGATCACCGGCCACTGATCGCGCAGTGAGAACAGCTCGCCGTTGGTGAGGTTGAGCGCTTGATTGCGCGCGCCCTCGGCGGCGGCCGCCCACTCGAACGCGCGCGCCATCAAGTCCGTGTCGGTCGCCTCGAGCAGGCTCCCGCTTCCACCCGGGTAGTGCAGCGGCTCTCCGCGCTGCTTCAGCAGCGCCGCGTACACGCCGATCGCCGCGAGCAGATTCATCGCGCCGCCGACCGCGAGCCCGACGACGAGCGCGGGGCGCATCACCGTCCAGCCCCACGCCTCACCTCGCTGGCGATCGGCGAGATAGTCCTGCTGCGCCCAGTAGAAGTTCGGGATCGCGCGGTCTTCGTCGCGGTCTTCGCGCGCGCCCGGGCGCATCGGCTTCACGTGAACGCCGTACGCCTTCGGACCCTGCAGGATCGTCACGTTGCGGAGCGCCCGCGACGCGCGCGCAATCGGCTCCAGCGTGTTGCGCAGCATCGCGCCGTTGCGATCGACGTGTGCCTGCTGCGTCCAGCCCGCGACGAGCTCGGGCTCCTCGTGCAGCGCTGCGAACACGATCTGCGTGACGTCGCTCATGCCGCCGAGCGCGGCCTTGCACGCTCTCTCGTCCGCGAGATCGAGCGAGAGCCAGCGCGCGCCGTGCGTCTCGAGCGGGGCGCGGCGCGAGATCGCGGTCACGGCGAAGCCGCGCCGCGCGAAGTGCTCCATCGCCGCGCGGCCGACGAGGCCGCTCGCGCCCGTGATGAGAATGTGTCCGCTCGGCATCGCTCTCGCTCCCGACGAGAGCGAGAGCTTGCGGTCTCGCCGTCGAGAATTCGAGGCGCAAGGCGCGAGATATCGTGGGCGCATGCAAACCAGTGCGCCTCGCTCCCTCTACGTTGCCCCGCTCCTCCCGCAGATCGCCGCGCAAGCCGCGCAGCGCACGGCGTCTCGGTCGTGGAAGTGCGGCGCGAGGCGGGCCGCTGGCGTGTCATCAATGAGTCGACGCGAAACCGGCGCATCACCGGCCACACTCCGATGCGCGCGGTCGGTCCGGCCGCCGGCTCGCCGCTGCTGCAAACCGGCGACGACCCGACGGGCACGCGCATTCTCGGCACGCTCAACAACTGCGGCGGCTCGGCGACGCCGTGGGGCACCTACGTGACCGGCGAGGAGAACTACGACTTCTACTTCGCGCAGCCGACGGCGGCGAACCTCACGCCAGAAGAGCGCCGCTACATGCAATCGGCGCTGAGCGGCTTGATCCGCGTCCACCGCGGCGACCCGCGCTTCGACATGCTCGTGGCCGGCAATCGGAACGAGCCGAATCGCTTCGGCTGGATCGTGGAGATCGATCCGTATCGCCCCGAGTCGACGCCGCTGAAGCTGACGGGCCTCGGCCGCTTCAAGCACGAGATGGCCGCGGTGCGGCTCACGCGAGACAAGCGCGCGGTCGCCTACTCGGGCGACGACGAGCGCAACAACTACATCTACAAGTTCGTCGCTTCGCGCACGGTGCAGGATGCGCGGCGGTTGCGGAAGAGCCCGCTCGAGGACGGCACGCTGTACGTCGCGAAGTTCGACGCGGGCGCCGTGAGCGGCGACGGCGCGGGCACTGGCCAGTGGATTCCGCTCACGCCCGACAACCCCGCGCTGGCCGGCTGGACGCTCGACCGCATCCACGTGTTCACGCGCCTCGCCGCCGACGCCGTCGGGGCCACGCGCATGGACCGTCCGGAGTGGATCAGCGTCGCGCCCGACGACCAGGTCTACGTGTGCTGCACGAACAACACGCGGCGCGGGCGCGCGACGACGAACCCGACGGAAGGCACAGGCAGCCTGCCCGAGAACTTCACGGCGCCGATCGACGAGGCGAACCCGCGCGGCGGCAGCGCGGGCAACCCGTTCGGCCACATCGTGCGCTGGAAGGAGGACGGCGACGCGGACGCGCTCACGTTCACGTGGGACATCTTCGTGCTCGCGGGCGACCCGGCGAACCCGCTCGGGCTGCCCGGCGGCAACGTCGTGGGCGACCTGTTCGCGGCGCCCGACGCCGTGACGGTGGATCGCGACGGCCGCGTGTGGGTGGGCACGGACATGTTCTCGTCCGAGCTCAGCACCGGCGCGTACACGATTTTCAATAACAACATGCTGCTCGCCGCCGACCCGGCCACGAAGGAGTTCCGGCGCTTCCTGGTCGGGCCCTCGGGCTGCGAGGTCACCGGCATCACGTTCAGCCCGGACCGGCGCGCGATGTTCGTGGACATCCAACACCCCGGAGAGCCGCCGGAGGTGTTCACGAACAACCTGAACAACCCGTCGACGCGCTGGCCGTGGCCGGACCCGAGTACTCCGGGTGACGTCAACACACGCCGGCCTCGCTCGGCGACGGTCGTGATCACGAAGGACGACGGCGGAGTCATCGGAACCTGATCGGTCCCCGCGAACCGGGGCTGGGCGCTGCGAGGCGCCCAGCCCTTTTCGCTTCGCGCTAGGTGACGCGCCTCATTCCCCGAGTGCGTCGCGTGCCGCTTTCGCGACCTCGGGGTCGCTGGCTCGCGCGAGCTCTCGCAGCGCGGCCTCCGCGAGCCGGTCGTCGGACCACTGCAGCTGCGCGAGCGCCGCGAGCACGACGCGCGAGTCCGCGTCGCGTGTCGCCGCGATCAGCGCATCGAGCGCGCGCGGGTCGTCGCTGTGGCCGAGCAGCACGATCGCGGCTTCACGTGCGCGAGGATCGGAGTCCCTCGCAGCGACGAGCAGCGCGTCGGCATCCGCGGGCGCCCTGCCGAGTGCGAGGATCTGGCGCACGCGTTCGTCGCTCGCGGGAGCGGGGTCGATCGCCGGAGCGGGCTCACGCTGGACGCGCGGTGCTTCCGGGCTCGCCTCGCTCGCCACCGGCGGGGCGGGCTCCGCGCTCGGCGCGCGCTCCGCGCACGCTCCGTCGCCGTCTCCGCCGCAAGCAAGCAGCGCGAGTAGGCAAGCGAACACGGCCGAGGAGCACTTCATGCGTCGAGTCTACGCCGCACGAGGCGCTGGCAGCGGCCGCCCCCTCGCGAGAAGATGCGTGCGATGCGCCCGCTGCTCGCGCTGCTCACCGTGTTCTTCGCCGCCTCCGCCGCTGCGGAGACAGAAGTCGTGTTCGTGCGCGACGTGTGGCCGATCTTCGCGCGGGATTGCGTCGCGTGTCACAGCGTGAAGCAGCGCTACGCGAACCTCCAGCTCGACTCGCCCGCGCGCATCCTGCAGGGCGGCGACATCGGGCTCGCTGTCGTGCCCCGTCAGCCTGAGAAGTCCGAGTTGATGCGACGCCTTCTGCTGGCGGTGGACTCGCCGGATCGGATGCCGCGCGAGCGCAAGGCGCTGACGCCGGCCGAGCTCGCGCGCATCGAGCGCTGGATCCGCGAAGGCGCGCAGTTCGGCGACTGGGTCGGCATGGGCGCGAAGTCGGGAGCCGTGAAGTGAGCGCGCAGATCACGCGACGCAGCCTGCTCGGCAGCGCGGCGGCAGGCGCGCTCGCGGCGAACGCGGGCACGGAGGCGAGCACGATGAGCGAGCGAAAGCCGTGGGACGCGATCGCGCTGGAGAAACCGATCGCGCTCGCAGATCTGCCCACGCCTGCGCTGCTCGTCGACGAGGCCGCGCTGGGGCGCAATCTCGCGAAGATGGCGGCGCACGCCGCAGCGAAGAAGATCGGCCTGCGGCCCCACGTGAAGACGCACAAGTGCCCGCTGCTCGCGAAGAAGCAGCTCGCGCTCGGCGCGCTCGGCGTATGCGCGGCGAAGGTGAGCGAGGCCGAGGCGCTGGCGGACGCGGGCATCGACCGCGTGCTGATCACGTCGCCGCTCGCGAGCGCAGACAAGTTCGAGCGCGTGGTGGCGCTCGCGCAGCGCGCGCCGGGCCTCCAGGTCGTGCTCGACGCGGCGAGCGCCGCGCGCGTGTTCGACGCCGCGGCCGCGCGTGCGGGCGTGACGCTCGGTGTGCTGATCGATCTCGACACGGGCACGCGTCGCACCGGCATCCAGCCCGGCGAGCCGGCTCTCGCGCTCGCGCGAGTCATTGCGGAGTCGAAGCACCTGCGCTTCGATGGCCTGCAGGCGTACTCGGGCCACGTCATGCACGTCGCGGGCCGCGAGGAGCGCAAGAAGAAGTCGCTGGAGTCGCTCGCAGGAGCGCTCGACACGAAGGCGCTGCTCGAGAAGAGCGGCATCGCCGTGAAGGCGCTCACCGGCGGCGGCACCGGCACGTACGACATCGACTGCGACGTCGCGGGCATGACCGACCTGCAGGTCGGCTCGTACCTGTTCATGGACGTGCAGTACCGCATGATCGGCGACGCCGACGGCGAGCTGTTCGACACGTTCGAGCCCGCGCTCACCGTGCTAGCGACGGCGATCAGCCAGCCCGTGCCGCAGCTGATCACGATCGACGCGGGCTTCAAGGCGTTCGCAAACGAGCCGGACGCGAAGCCGCAGTTCAAGGACCGCGCCGGGCTCGCGTATTTCTACGGCGGCGACGAGCACGGCATCTGCGCGTACACGGGCGAGGCACGCACGCTCGCGCTCGGCGAGAAAGCCGAGCTGATCGTCTCGCACTGCGACCCCACGGTGAATCTCTACGACGCGTATCACGTGGTTCGCGACGGCATGGTGCGCGAGCTGTGGCCGATCACGGCGCGAGGCAAGTCGCAGTGATCGGGCGCAGGCAGTTGTTACGGAACGCGGCGGGCGCCGCGGCTCTCGCAGCGGCGAGCGGCAGCCTAGTGCAGCGCGCATTCGCCGCGACCGCGCCGCCCGAGTGGTCGAACTGGTCGGGCTCGGTGCGCTTCACGCCCGCAGAGAAGGTCGCGCCCACGAGCGTCGCCGAGGTGCAAGCCGCGGTCGCGCGCGCGGCGAAGGCGGGCCGCGGCGTACGCGCGATCGGCAGCGGGCACAGCTTCACCCCGCTGTGCGAGACGCAGGGCCTGCAGCTCGTGACGAGCCGCCTGCGCGGCGTCGAGTCCGTCGACACGGCGCGGCGCGAAGCGTGGCTGCTCGGCGGCAGCAAGCTCTACCAAGTGGGCGAGCCGCTGCGGAAGGCCGGACTCGCGCTCTCGACCATGCCCGACATCGACCGCCAGGCCCTCGCGGGCTCGATCGCGACGGGCACCCACGGCACGGGCCGCACGATCGGCAGCCTCTCGTCGTACGTGACGGGTGTGCGCCTCGTGCTCGCGAGCGGCGACACGCTCGAGGCGACGCCTGACAAGCACCCCGAGATTTTCCGCGCGGCGCAAGTCTCGCTCGGCGCGCTCGGCGTGATCACGCACGTTCGCCTCGCGCTCGAGCCCGCGTTCCGCCTGCGCGAGCGCAACTGGACCGCGCCGTTCGAGGCGTGCATGGCGCAACTCGAGTCGCACGTCGCGCAGAACCGCCACTTCGAGTTCTTCTGGTTCCCCGACCCGAACGCCTTCGTGCCCGCGAAGCTGCCCAAGGATCTGTGCGGCATGAAGTCGCTGAATCCGACGAAGGAGCCGCGCGACTTCGAGCGCTGGGACGACGCGGCGCAGACGCGCGGCGAGCGCGTCGGCTGGAGCGACACGATCTACGCCTCGCCGCGCGACACCGCGTTCAACGAGATCGAATTCGCGATTCCTGCCGAGCGCGGCCCCGACTGCGTGCGCGAGTTGCGCCAGCTGATGCTCACGAAGCACAAGGACGCGCTCTGGCCGCTCGAGTACCGCACCGTGAAGCCCGACGAGGCGCTGCTCTCGCCCGACTGCGGTCGCGCAACCGTGACCATCTCGGCGCACCAGGCGGCCGAGCGCCCCTACCGCCCCTACTTCGACGACGTGGAAGCGATCTTTCGGAACCACGGCGGCCGCCCGCACTGGGGCAAGATCCACAAGCTCGGCGCAAAGGAGCTCGCGCCGCTCTACCCGAAGTGGGACGCGTTCCAGCGCGTGCGCAAGGAGCTGGACCCGAAGGGCGTGTTCCTGAATGCGTTCTTGCGCAAGGTGTTAGTGGCGTAGCGGCGGAGGAGTCGCGATGAACTGGGACGCGATCGGCGCGGTCAGCGAGGCGCTCGGCGCGCTCGCGGTGTTCGTGACGCTCGTCTACCTCGCGCAGCAAGTCCGCCACGCGCGCGACTCGGTGGCACGCGCCACGGGGCAGAGGCGGCTGCAGGCCGCTTCGGAGCTGTCGCGCTGGATGGCGTCGGACGCGGAGGCGCGAAGGGTCACCCTGAAGGCGAACGCTGCGCTCGGGTCTCCGACGGGACCGCTAGCCGCTGCGATGGCTGCGAACGCGGGACTGACCCCAGACGAAGTTCAGTTGATGATGTACGTGCAGCTCGCGTGGTGGCACTACCGCGTCGATGCGATCGAGAACATTCAGGATCTCCCTCCCGCCCAGCGCGAGGATTTCGACAAGGTGCTGCGCCTTCAATATGCGGGCGGCAACCCCGTCGCAACGCTTTGGTACGAGAGCGTGAAGCACACCCTTCACGCCGGCGCCGTGCGCTACGTCGACGCCGTGATCCGCAGCCCGGAGCCACGCCCATGACCACGCGACCCACCACCACCCGCGACCTCGCGCGCGCGAAGCACGACCTCGACCAGCACGGCTACTGCCTCGTCGCGGACGCGCTCCCGCGCGAGCAGCTCGAGTTGGTACGGGCGCGGCTCGTCGAGCAGGCGGATGCGGAGCAGCGCGCGGGCATCGCGTACCGCGACGGCGGGCGCGGGCAGCAGATCGTCGACGACTTCGGGCGGCTGCGCGCGGACGCGTTCAGCGAGGCGAGCGGCGGCGTGAACCAGCGCGTTTGGATGCTCGCGAACAAGGGGCGCTGCTTCCGCGAGCTGATCGGGCATCCCCTCGTGGACGAGCTCGTCGGCCACGTGCTCGGCGAGCGCTTCATCCTCTCGCAGATGTCGGCCAACATCGCGCGAACGGGCGGCGTGCGAATGGGCCTTCACACCGATCAGTGGTGGATGCCGCAGCCCGTGCGGCCGGGGAAGCCGGCGGTGAAGCCGGGCGACGTGACGCGCGCGGCGGCGCAGGAATTCGTCAAGCCCGACCTCGCGCTCGGCATCGCGCCCGCCGTCGTGGCGAACACGATGTGGATGCTGTCGGACTTCACCGCCGAGAACGGCGCCACCGAAGTCGTGCCGGGCTCGCACATGAGCGGTGCGCATCCGCCGCAAGGCGATCAATCGGGTTGCGGCATCGTGCAGGCCGAAGGCCCGGCGGGCACGCTGATGGTGTTCGATGGCCGCCTCTGGCACGGCACCGGCGCCTGCACTGCGAACGACGCGCGGCTCGGGCTGCTCGTGACGTTCTGCGGTCCGCAGTTCCGCCCGCAGGAGAATCAGACCCTCGGCATCGACCCCGCGCTGTGGGGCGAGCTCGACGCGAAGCTGAAGTTCCGGCTCGGCTTCGCGCCGTGGAACGCGTACGGCCGCGTCGAGAGCCCGGCGGCGGCGGAGGTGCACCCGCTCGCGGAGCGCGTGGGGGAGATGCGCTAGCGAGCGCAGCGCGCAGCCAGGCGGCGCCTTCGCAGCCGAGCGAAGTCGAATGCGGAGGCGCAGTTGTTACGGGCGCTTCAGCCCCGCCCCTTCGGCGGCAGCTCCCACACCGCGCGCCCGTAGCTCTCCGCCGCTTCCTCCCACACCAGCGACACGTGCGTGACACCGACGTCGATGTCGCGCTTGAAACGCTGGATCGGGTTGTCGAGGTAGACGGATGTCGCGCCGCTCATCAGCGAGAGATCGCTCGCGACCTTGCCCACGACGCGCGCGACCCAGGCGGCGTCGCGCTGCGAGGCGAGCCCGTCGACCGGCGTCGGCGCGGCGCCCACTGCCGCCCACTTCTCGAGCTCCGCCAATCGGTGGCGCATCACGAGGTGCGCCGCGTGGATGTCGCTGAGCGCTTGCGTCAGCTTGATCTGATTCGCCACGCGCTCGACCTGCTTCTCGCCTGTGAAGAGCGCCTTCTTGCCGACGAGCGTGCGCCGCACGCAATCGGCCATGCCCTGCGCCATCCCGACGAGCGCCGCGGGGATGCCCCACACCGCCGGCCACGTGAACGGCAGCCGCGCCATCGGCGTGCCGTGCGCCTTGCCGCCCGGTGTCCTCCCGAGCGCGAGATCGAGAATCCCGAGCACGCGGTGCTCGGGCACGAACACGTCGTCGAGCACGAGGTCTTTCGAGCCGGTGCCGCACAGCCCCGAGACGAACCAGTCGTCGAGGATGGTCACGTCCGCGCGCGGGACCAGCATCCAGTCCATCAGCGTCGGGCTGGGCTTCATGATGATGAACCAACTCGCGAAGTCGCAGCCGCTCGAAAACTTCCAGCGACCCGAGAGGCGCCAGCCTCCGTCGACGCGCGTGGCCTCGCTGCGCGGCGCGAAGGAGACGGTCGAGCAGATCTGATCGTCGCCCGTGGCCCAGTACTCCTGCTGCGCGCGCAGCGGGAAGAGGCCGAGCTGGTAGTTGTGGACGACGAACAGGTTCGCGATCCAGCCGCTCGATCCGCAGCCGGTGGCGATCGTGCGGATGCACTCGGCCGCGGTGTCGAGACCGAGCTCGTAGCCGCCGAAGCGCTTCGGCTGCAGGATCTTGTGGAAGCCGGCGCTGCGGAGCTCGGCCACGGTGTCGTCGGGCAAGCGCCGATTCGCCTCCGCGGCGGTGCTGCGCTCGCGTAGCCGCGGCACGAGCGCTTCCGCACGGGCGATCAGCTCCTCGCGCGTCGGAGTCTTCGCGGTCTCAGGGGCAACGGCGTGGGCACTCATCCGATCCCTCCAGCGGCTCACGGCTTCGAGATCCACTTCTCCAGCAGCTCGTGGAAGTGCCGCGGCTTGGTCTCACCGTAGTCCGCCAGGATCACGTAGGGGTTCTTCATCGTCTTCATGCCCGCCTGCACGCGCGGCATGTTGTAGACGTCCTGATTGAACACCTTCGCGAGCATCCCGAGCTCGGGCGCATCCACCCAGTCGTCGTCGGGGCCGAGCCAATGGATCGGCGCAGCCTTCGGCCGCGGCTGCCCCTTCGGCACGGGCCCGAAGTACATGCACTCGTGGATGCACATCTCCGGATTGTCGCCGTACGGCCGGAAGCGGTAGACGATCGGATTGAACGAGCCCCACGGATGGAAGTTCGGGAACACCGTGAGGTAGATCGAGTCGATCAGCTCGGCGTCGCTGAAGCCGTCGACCTCGTCGCCGAGCGTCGCGCGCAGCTGCTCGCGCACCGGCTTCGCCGCCGCCGCGCGCAAGTTCTTCGCGCCGTTCAGCGCGACCGGCCGCAGCGGGACTTCCTCCGCACCGGGCAGCTGCCGCCCGCCAATCCAGTCGCACATGTTCGGGTCGACCTGGCCGAGATCACCTTCGATGCGATTGCCCTCGGCGTCGAAGATCCCGTGCCGCCCGTCGCTCGTCGTCACGCGCACGCGGTTCTCGGCCGCGCGCTCGTAGACGGCGCCGCTCAGCGGGTGGCGCAGGCGCGTGAACATGCGCGCGGCGTCGAGCGGCCCTTCTTTGCCGGCGAGGTGCGGGCTCGGCGTGCTGTTCGGCGAGATCGCGCGGCAGTAGTTGCCGAACACGTCGTACTTCGAGTTCGCGTCGCCGATCGACTCGAGAATCGTCGGATGCGTCGCGACCACGTGGTACGCCTCGCTGAACGCCTCCTGCGCGACCTTCCAGTTGCAGCGCAGCACGCGCGCTACGTGCGCGTACTTGTGGCGACGTTCGTACGGCATCAGCGTGAAGTGCGAGGAGAGATCGCCGAGGAAGTCTTCGAGCGGCTCCGCGTTCTCGTCGGGGTTGATGAAGATGAATCCGCCCCAGCGGCCGAGCTTCACCTGCGGGAGCTTGTACTCGCACGGCTTCACCGAAGGGAAGTCCCACGCGCACGGCACCTCGCGGAGCGTGCCGTCGAGGTTCCAGCTCCAGCCGTGGAACGCGCAGCGCAGCTCGCGCGCCCACTTGCCCGCGCGCTCGCGCAGGAGGCGCCCGCGATGGAGGCATGCGTTGTGGAACGCGCGGAACTCGTTCGGCGCGCTGCGCACGATCAAGAACGAGAGGTGCGCGATGTCGTAGACGTGGTAGTCGCCGACATCGGGGATGTCGTCCTCGTGGCACGCCATCTGCCACACGCGCTTCCAGACCTTCTCGACTTCGAGATCGTGGAACGCCTTCGAGAAGTACCGGTCGACGGGAACTTTCGTCGGTCCGGGCGGCATCGGGCGATCGACGCGCAGGATGTCGCGCACGGGATGTGAGTCTTGGTCGAGCAGCGCCTGATATCGAATCCCGGCGGAGCGAGCGGTTCCAGTCGCGGTCTCGGTCACGGCGTCGTCCTCCCTCGGTGTGCCGCTAGAACGCGTGCAAGCGATGTACCTGCGAGGGTCCGCTCGATGCGTTGCGCCCAGGGACACTCCGCAGCGGGGCCGTGAGGCGCGCTGGTCATGCGCGTAGCGCGGCGCCTCGGGCGCTACAGCCCGAGCAGCTCGCGCAGCGCGCGCACGGGCAGGCTGTCGGTGATCAGGGACTCGGGGATGTCCGCGCCCTGCGCGCGCATGCGGCGCATGTACTTCGTCTGCACCGCGCCGCGCCAAAACGTCGCGAACACCTTGGCGTAGTGGAACGCGCGCACGCGCTCGCCGCTCGCGGCTTCGTACATCGCCACGAGCTCGGCTTCGCTGGGCGTGCCTTCGAGCGCACTGCCCGCTTCGGACTGCGCGCGGCGATCGGAAACGAGCAGCGAGGCGAGATCGAGCTCGGGATCGCCGAGCGTCGCCATCTCCCAGTCGACGAGCGCGGCCACGTCTCGCGAGTGCGGCGCGAACATCACGTTGCCGAGCTTCGCGTCGCCCCACACGAGCGTCGTACGCGCCGCGCGCGGGCGCTCGCGTTCGAGGTATACGAGCGCCTCATCGAACACGGGCACGCGCTCGGCCGGATCGTCCTTCAGCCAGCTCACGTGGTAGTCGCGCCAGTAGGCGAGCGGCGCGCCACCGGGATCCGCATCGGCGCTGCCGGGTAAACCTGGAATCGCGACTTCGCGCCAGCTCGCGCGATGCAGTGCCGCGAGCGCATCGATCACGCCCTGCCACATCGCGCGCCGAAGCGAAGGCGACGCGTCGCGGTAGAAGCCCGCGACCTGATAACTCGGACGGAAGTCGAGCGGCGCTTCGCCGACCACGCGCCGCATCACGAGGAACGGCGTGCCGAGCACGCTGGCATCCTGCTCGTGCCACAACACCTCGGGCACGGGGCACTGCGTGTGACGGCGCACGCCGTCCATCACGTGGAACTGCAGCGCCATGTCGTAGCTCGGGAACGGGCCCTCCTCGCTCGGCGCCGCGCGCAGCACGGCGTCGAGCTCGTGCGCGCTCCCGTCTCGCATCCAGTGCGCGCGGAACAGCTGCGTGTCGCTCGACGCGCCGGCGCCCGGCGCCGCGAGGCCGTGCACGGCGACCTCGCGCGCACCAACGCGCGGCGCGAGCCACGCCGCGAGGCGCCGGCTGCGCTCCGCGACGTCGCGCACAGCGCTCGTCTTGTCGCCGCGCGCGGGGCGCGGAGTCCATGCGCTCATGCGTGCAATCGTCTCCGATCCTGCGTCACGATGCTCGCATGCTCACGCCGATGGACGACACGCTCTGGCATCAGCTCCCGACGACGTTCGACCACGTCGGCACGAGCGATCCGCGCTTCTTCGATCGCTACTGGTTCGCGGCCTCGGATCCGGCGGGGGGCGGCACGCTGCAGCTCACGCTCGGCGCGTACCAGAACATGAACGTGATGGACGGCGGCTTCGTCGTCGTGCGCGCCGGGAGGCAGCACAACCTGCGCGTCTCGCGCTCACTGCGCCCGCGCTACGCGACCGAATGCGGGCCGCTGCGCGTCGAAGTGATCGAGCCGCTGAAGCACCTGCGCCTCCACGTCGCACCCGGCGCGCACGGCGTCTCGGGCGTGCTCGACTGGCGCGCCGTGCTGCCCGCGCAGGAGGAGGCCGCGCGCTTCACGCGCGTGCGCGGGCGCGTCGTCGAGGAGTCGCGGCGCTTCGACCAGATCGGGCGCTGCTCGGGCACGCTGCAAGTCGCGGGCGAGAGCGTGCGCATCGAGGACTGGTGGGCGACGCGCGACCACTCGTGGGGCGTGCGCGAGCGCATGGGCGTCGAGGAGCCCGTCACAGGTGCGCCCGCGCCGCCGAGCGCGGGCTCGCTGTTCGCGTTCTTGTTCTTCTCCACCGCCACGCACGGCGGCCACCTCCAGCTCGCGCAGTTCACCGGCCGCCCCGACTTCGCGAGCTTCGAGCTCGCCGAGATCGCGCGCCCCGAAGCGGAGCTGCCGCACCTCGCGAGCGCGAACCTCGCCGCTGATTTCGTCGACGCCGCGCGCCCGCGCCGCTTCCGCCACGCGCGCTTCGACGTGCAGCTCACGAGCGGCGCGTCGCTCGCGATCGAGGCCGAGGCATTAGGGTCCGCCGTCGACATGCAGGGCCTGGGTTACGGCGGCTACGACGACACCCGCGGCCTCGGCGTGTGGCGCGGCGACGCGCACCTCGAGCACGACGTGTGGGACGTGAGCCACCCCGCCGAAGTCGTGCGCGCGAACGGCCAGCGCGTGCGCCCCGTGCACCGCATCCAGCCCGTGCGCGTGAGCGTGCGCGGCGCCGGCCTCGACGGCACGGGCACCGGCAGCCTCACGCTGATCGCGGAAGGCGCGCTGCCGCGACTCGGGCTCGGGAGCTGAACGCGCACCTGCTCCAGGTCCTCCGTATTTCCTGGGGTCAACGCCGAGTCGCGAGGCGTCGAAGCCTCCCTTTGGCGGAGTGAGCCCATGGAGATCCTGGGTCGCGGCAAGAAGAAGGGTGAGGAGGGCTACGGCCAAGGCCGCGCCGCGATCGCGGAGGGCGACGACGTCCTTCTCGACGAAGAGGCGCTCTCCGCCGAGCTGCTCGCGTGTCTCGAGGCGCCGAGCTATCGGCCGCCGGTGCTGCCCGCCGTCGCGATCGAGGTGATGGCTCTCGCGCAGAAGCCGGACGTCGCGATCAAGGACGTGATCACGCTGCTCGAGCGCGACGCGCTGATCGCGGGCCGCGTGCTCAAGGTGGCCTGCTCGCCGGTGTACGCGCGCGGCGCGAAGGTGGGCTCGCTCAAGGACGCGACGATGCGGCTCGGGCTTCAGACGATCCGCGACCTCGTCATGCAGATCACCCTCGAGATGCGCGTGTTCAAGTCCGCCGACTACGCGAGCACGATGGAGTTGTTGCGGCGCCACGCGACGGTGACGGCGCGGCTGTGTCGCGTGGTGAGCAAATACACCGCGCTCGAGGCGGAGTTCTCGTTCATGGCGGGCCTGCTTCACGACGTCGGCATCGCGGGCACGCTGCTCGCGCTCGCGGAGCGCAAGGGCAAACGCAAGACGGCGCCGGACCTGATCGCGATCTGGCCTGCAGTCGATCGCGTGCACCAGCGCGCGGGCGAGCTGATGGCGAAGCACTGGACGTTGCCGCCCGACATCGCCTTCACGCTCGGCGCGCATCATCAGGTGCTGATTCAGGGCTACCCGCACCCGCTCGCCGCGACGGTCGCGATCGCGAACGATCTCGCGGCAGAGCTCGGCGCTGGCGTCGTGCCGAAAACCGGCGACGGCGCGGACGAGGGCCGCGCATGCCTCGTCGCGCACTCCGAGGTCGACCGCACGTCGCCGCACACGCTCGCGCAGGCGCGAGAGGCGCTGCGCCTCTCGGACGCGACGCTTGCGCTGATCCGCAAGGACGCCGAGCGCGCGGTGGCCGAGGAAGACGAGGCAGCGCGCTAGCGCTCCGGCTCCACCGCCTTCGCAATCGCCCGGAACAGCGAGAACGTCTCCAGCTCGCGCCAGGAGCTGTCGTCGTTCGTTGTGCCGTACGAGCTATTCGCGGAGAGCTTCACGATCACGACTCGATGCTTCGGGTGGACGTACACGAACTGGTTGTAGACGCCGATCGCGGAGAACTCGCTCTCGCCGCCATCGGGGATCCACCACTGGTAGGCGTAGCCGAGCGGGTACGACGGATCGCGGCCGGGCATCACGTGCGGTGCGTCGGGCGTGACCGACGCGCGCACCCACGCCTCGTCGAGCACGCGCTGGCCGTGCCACATCCCGCCTAGGCGGTAGAGCTCACCGAACTTGGCGTAGTCGCGCGCGGTCACTTGCAAGCCGCCGAACGCCATCTCCATGCCGCTGTCGTCGGTGATCCAGTAGCCGTCCGCTTCCATGCCGAGCGGCTGCCACAGCTTCCGCTGCGCGTACTCCGCGAGGCTCGTGCCGGTCGCCGCCCGGAGCAGAGAGCCCAATACCTGCGTGTCCGCAGAGTTGTAGTGGTTCACGGTGCCGGGCTCGTGCGCGCGGGTGAGCGTGGTGGTGAACTCGTTGAGCGATGCGCCGGACCCGAACACGGCGGCGAAGCGTCCGATGTCGGACTCCGGATCGCTGTAGTCCTCGTTCCACTTCGCGCCCGACGACATCTGCAGGATGTCCTTGATGCGCACGCCGTCGTACGCCGAGCCCGCGAGCTCGGTCACGTAGGCCGTCACGGGTTCCTCGATGCTGCGGATCTTCCCTTCCGCGACCGCGGCGCCGATCAGCGCGGAGACGAAGCTCTTGCCCACCGACATCGACATCCAGTTCACGTCGCGGCCGCCCGTGAGCCAGTAGTTCTCGGCGCGCAGCTTGCCGTCGTGGACGACGAGCAGCGCCGCGGTGTCCGTCTCTTCGAGGAACTTCGCGGTGTCCTGCGCCGCGCCGCCGTGCTCGAAGCTCGCCGGAATCTCGAGCGCTTCGCCTTCCGGGAACGGCTTGGCTTCCGCGGGCGCCTCGATGCGGTGACTCGGGAAGACCTTCGCGAGGCGATTGAAGTTCTCGTACTGCTCGGCGCCGGTGAACAAGCTGGAGACGAACTCCATCCGCTCGTCAGGCTTCTCGACGGCTTGCGGCTCGGCGGCAGGCGCCTCGCTCGCGGGCTCCGGAGCGGGTTCGCCGCCGCAGGCCGCGAGCAAGCTCGCGAGCAGAAGCGTCTGGCAGAGATGGAGACTTCGGCGCATTGCGCACCTCGCTTGTGGGTTCGGCGGGACGATGGCAGGGCGCCCCGCGCCGCGTCACTCCTTCGGCGGCAGCTTGATCTCGAGCGGCGGGCAGCCCTCGGGCTGCGGCTTTGCCGAGCGCGGCGCGATCTTGCCGACGAGCTCCAGGTACACGCCGTTCGGGTCGATCGCGTGCACGATGCCGCTCTCGTCGGCGCCGGTGCCCGAGCAGCACGGCGCGATGTCCGAGAGGAACGGCACGCCTTGCTTCTTCAGAATCGCGACGGCGCGATCGACGTCGACCGCGAGCAGCGCGATGCGCTGAATGCCGATGCGATTGATCGGCGCGGCGTTCGCGGGCTCGGCGTCGAAGGGCTCGAGCCACTGCGTGAGGCGCAGCACGTGGCGATCGCCGCGGCCGAGCGCGACGTCGGCGCCGCGCACGCGGAACGGGCGATCGAGGCCATAGGCGCGCGCCTCTTCGAGCGTGCCCGCGTGCTCGAAGCGTCGCACGTCGGTGTACCCGAACTTCGCGTAGAACGAGAGCGACGCCTCGATGTCCTTCACGTTGATCGCGACGAACGGCATCGCGACGAGGTGCATCTTCGCCGCGGGGTCGCCGTGCGGCGGCGCCGTCTCGACGAGCTGGAAGAGCACGCCGTCGGGATCGCGGAAGAACACGAAGCGGTTGCCCGGCACGCCGTAGGGCTCGGACAAGAAGCGCACGCCCTGCGACTTCAGGTGCTCGACGTCGCTCGCGAGGTGGGTCGTGAGCAGCGCGGAGTACGCGGCGCCGAGGTGGTTCGGCTTCTCGTACGGCGGCCTGCCGTCGAACGGCGTCTTGAACTGCAGCAGATCGATGCTCGCGGTGTTGAGGCTGCCCGGCAGCGCGATCACCTCGCCCTTCACGAGCTCGTACTGGCACACGTCGAACATGCCGAGCGCGCGCGCCATCGCGTGGGTGTTCGTGAGCGGGAAACCGCTCACGCCGGTCGTGTACCCGAGCTGGCGGTAGAACGCGCGCGCGCGATCGAAGTCGGGCGTGTGCGTGGCGAAGTGGATGCGCGCGACCAGACCGATGTCGTCGTCCGCGAGCGGCCCGAGGTCGAAGACGGGCGGCAGCAGCGCGGGCGGCGGGTCGCTCGGCTGCGCAGCAGCGAGCGTGGCGGTGAGGAGCACCGAGAGGGCGGACCAAGCGGCGAGCGTCGACTTCATGCCATTCTCCCGCGCGGCGCACCGCGCACGAACCCTTCGGAGACTCACGCGATGACTCACGTCCTTGCCGCCGCGCTCGTGCTGAATCTGCTGGTCGAAGCGCTCGCGGCGGCGGGCTTGATCGGTGGCCCTGCCGGCATCGGCGCGAGTGCCGGCGCCGATCGCTGGGCGATGCACTACGGCTTCGCGGTGATTGCGATCGCCAGCGCAGCATCTGGCTGTGGCCGCGCCGCCGCGAGCTGGCGGCGCTCACGCCCGTGCTCGGCATGCTCGTCACCTTCCACGTCGCCGTGCTCAGCTCGCTGCTGATCGCGGCGGACCAGCCCGCGGGCGTCGTGCTGCATGCGGTCCTCGCGCTGCTGTTCGTGATCTCGTTCGTGCGGCGCGAGAGAATCGCCGCGAGCTGATCGCGAGTGTGCGCCGCGGATGCGCACGATGCAAAATTACCTACCTGCAGTAGATAACTGAATCGCCCCGTCGCGAGCGCGAGCCGGGGCCCCGAACCACTGAGAGCGAGGAACCGCATGGGCCGCGTCGCAGGAAAAGTCGCCATCGTCACCGGCGGAGCATCCGATCCGGGCATCGGGAAGACCACCGCCCTCGCGCTGGCGCGCGAAGGCGCCTCGTTGGTCGTGACGGACGTCGATGCCGCCGGCGCCGAGAAGACCGCGGCCGAGATTCGCGGGATGGGCGGCAAGGCGATCGCGCTCGCGCAGGACGTCACGAACGAAGCGCGCTGGCGCGAGGTGATCGCCGCGACCGTTTCCAGCTACGGGCGGCTCGACGTGCTCGTGAACAACGCCGGCATCGCCGTGCTGAAGCCGATCTCCGATCTCTCGCTCGACGACTGGAATCGCCAGATCAGCGTGAACCTCACCTCGGTCTTCCTCGGCTGTAAGTACGCCCTCGCGCAGATGGCGAAGAACGGCGGCGGCTCGATCGTGAACCTGTCCTCGGTCGCGGGCCTGATCGGGTTGCCCACCGGCGCGGCGTACGCCGCATCGAAGGGCGGCGTGCGGCTGCTCACCAAGTGCGTCGCGGTCGAAGGCGGCGCCGCGGGCGTGCGCTGCAACTCCGTTCACCCCGGCTTCATCTGGACGAACATGCAGGCAGCCGCGGTGCAGCAGCTGACCGAGCGCGGCGCGCAGTCCGGCGCGAGCGCGATTCCGCTCGGGCGCATGGGCAAGCCCGAGGACATCGCGAACTGCATCCTCTTCCTCGCATCCGACGAATCGAGCTATGCCACGGGCGCCGAGTTCACGATCGACGCGGGCATGACCGCGATCTGACCCGCGCGCCTTTTCTCGTTCACCCGCAATCGGAAGGAAGCGTCATGAGTGAGGCACTCCTGAAGCCCGAGCTCGACACCTGGCCGCAGCAGACGACGCGCGGCCATCGCATCCCCGGCAACCGCTACACGTCGGCGGAGTTCTTCCGCGAAGAGTGGGACAAGATGTGGACGCGGGTGTGGCTCTTGTTAGGGCGCGAGTCCGAGCTGCCCACGCCGGGCAGCTGGCAGATGGAGCCGGTGGGGCCGGAAGAGATCCTGATGGTTCGCCAGCAGGACGGCTCGGTGAAGGCGTTCTTCAACGTGTGCCAGCACCGCGCGAATCCGCTGGTCGACGCGCCGAAGGGCTTCACGCGCCGCTTCGTGTGCAAGTACCACAGCTGGGTGTTCGCGCCGGACGGGCGCCTCACCTTCGCGCCCGACAAGGAGGACTTCGCCGAGGGCAACCCGTGCGGGAAGGTCTCGCTGAAGGAGCTGCGCTGCGAAACGTTCGCGGGCTTCGTGTGGGTGAACATGGATCCGGACTGCGCCCCGCTGAAGCGATTCCTCGGCCCGATCTGGGATGCGTGGAGCGCGCTCGATCTCGACAAGTGGCGGCGCGTGCAGGCCAAGTCGGCGTGGCTGCCGTGCAACTGGAAGGTCGTGCTCGACAACTTCAACGAGTCGTATCACGTGCCGACCGTGCACATGGCCGCGACGCCGGAAACGGATCGCACGCGGGTGCGCGGCAACATCAACACTTATTACAAAGAGACGAAGTTCGACCTGTCTGACGAAGGCCACAACCGCATGGTGATGCAGGGCGGCTACGGCGTCGGGCAAACGGACGACGACGGCAACATCGTGGAGCCGCTCGCCTCCCAGCTGCGCGCGTGGGACATCGATCCCGCGCTGTTCAAGGGCAACCCCGAGGCGACGCGCGGCGCGCTGCAGAAGGCGAAGCGCCAGCTCGGCCCGGCGCGCGGCTTCTCGCACTACGCGAAGGTGCCCGACCAGCAGCTCACCGACGCGTTCCACTACACGCTGTTTCCGAACTTCGCGGTCTCGGTGTGGAGCGACGGCTTCCACTTCCTGCGCGCGCGGCCGCACTACAAAGACCCGGAGCAGTGCCTGTTCGACAACTGGTGGTACTCGAGCCCCGCTTCGCTCGACGCGGGCGTCGGCGGCGCGCACCGCACGAGCAACGCGAGCGTCGAGGAAGTGCCGGTGACTTGGGTCGACACGAGCAAGGAGTCGATCGGTCCCGCGATCGAGGACGACGTGCGCGTGTTCGTGACTCAGCAGCGCGGCTTCCGCTCGCGCGGCTTCGAGGGTGTCTACCTCTCGACGCAAGAGACGCGCGTGCGCCGCTACCACGAGCTGATCGACGACTACATCGCGGGCCGCCTGCCACGAAAGTGAGCCTCGCGCTGCGCTGCCGCTGCGGCGAAGTCGCGCTCGCGCTGGCCGAGCCGCAGCGCGCGGTGCGCGGCGCTTGTTATTGCCGCGACTGCCGCGCGTACACGTACTTCCTCGGCCGCGACGCCGAGCTGCGCGACGCCTGGGGCGGCACCGAGATCGTCGCGGTGCTGCCGAGCCGCCTGCAGATCGAGCGCGGGCGCGAGCGCATCGCGTGCATGTCTCTCTCGGAGACCGGGGTGCTGCGCTGGTACGCGCGCTGCTGCCGCTCGCCGCTCGGCAACACGCCGCGCGACGGCGCCGTGCCGCACGTGGGGCTGATCCCGACGTGCCTGCTGGGTTCGAGCGACGAGATCGCGGCGGCGTTCGGACCGATTCGCATGCGCGTGTTCCGCGCGAGCGCGCGCGGCGACGCGCCGAAGCTCGGCGCAAGCGCGCTGCTCGCGGGCGCGCGGTATCTGCGCGAGACGCTGGTGGCGCGGGCGAGCGGCGCGCGCGTGAACCCGTTCTTCGCGAGCGATCTCGTGACGCCGATCGCGGCGCCGAGCGTGCTGTCGGCGGAGGAGCGGGCGCGCTGGGCGTTGGCGGCGGAGTAGACGACCTCGGGACCCGTGATGCGTCTGGCTATCGACTCGGTGTCTGACCAGCATCGAGCTCGTCGAACACCTGCTTCGCGATGCGGAGCGCCGCATTCGCACGAGGAACGCCCGCGTAGATCGCGGCGTGCCGCAGCACCTCCGCAACCTCGAGCCGGCTGAGCCCACTCTGGTTCAGCGCACGCCGAACGTGCGCCGCGAGCTCGGTCTCGATGCCGAGCGCCGTGAGCACACCGAGCGTCACGGCGCTGCGCAGACCCTGCGGGATGTCACTGCGCAGCCACGCGGTGGGCATGCCGTCGATGAGCGAGTCGAGGTGGAGGTCGCGCACCTCCGCCGGAAAGGGTCCGATGACGACCTCCAGCTGCCTGCGAACGGACTCGCGATCACTCGACATGGGACCTCCAGACAGATCAGTGCGTCCAGCGGAGCCTGTTGTGCGGCCCCAGGAGACTGCGGCGCGGAACGCTACACCGGCGCTCGTTCGCATGTTGAAGTCGCAGCGGGACAACGGCTCGGCTACAGCGCCGCAGCAAGGCTCCCGCGTTCGAGGCGACAGCATGGAGGACTCCGATGCGAGTCACGCGAGAAGACGAGAACGGCATCGCGACGCTGACGCTCAACCGTCCCGACAAGCTCAACGCGATCGACATCCCGCTGATGGCCGAGCTGCGGGCGCACGTGGATGCGCTGGCGAGCGACGCATCCGTGGGATGCGTCGTGCTCACGGGCGCGGGGCGTTCGTTCTGCGCGGGGCACGATCTCGAGTCGATCGCGACGGGCGAGAAGCCGCCGACGCGGCACTTCGAGTCGGAGACGATCGACGCGATCGAGGCGCTGCCGATGCCGACGATCGCGAAGATTCGCGGCCACTGTTTCACGGGCGGCCTCGAGCTCGCGCTCGCGTGCGACCTGCTCGTGGCGGCCGACGACGCGCGGCTCGGCGACACGCACGGGTAGTGGGGGCTCGTGCCGGCGTGGGGCATGTCGGTGCGCCTGCCCGAGCGCGTCGGCCGCTCGCGCGCGAAGGAGCTGATGTTCACGAGCCGCCGCATCGACGGGCGCGAAGCCGCCGCGATCCGGCTCGTGGACCGCGCGGTGCCCGCCGCCGAGCTCGACGCGGTGGTCGCGTCTCTCGCCGCCGAGATCGCCGCGAACTCGTGGGGCACGAATCGCATCGACAAGGCGCTGATCGCGAGCCACTCCGGACGCTCGCGCACGGATGCGCTGCTGATCGAGCGCAACACGCCGTTCGGCGTGCCGGAGGACATGGCCGAGCGCATGTCCGCGAGCCGCAGGCGGGACAAGAAGACGCGCTGAGGCGCGCGAAATCGTGGCGCCCCGGGGAGGACTCGAACCTCCGACCACCTGCTTAGAAGGCAGGCGCTCTATCCCCTGAGCTACCGGGGCGCGCGCCGTATCTATAGCCGCCGCGCGTCGGTGCTCAGGCGATCAGCTCCACGTCCGCGATCAGGCCGCGCGCGCAGCTCGCGAGCCGCACGTCGGCGGTCACGAGCGCGGCCTCGTTTTCGATCGCGGCCGCGAGGTAGATGCAGTCGTAGACGACCGCGTCGAGGCGCAACGCGAGATCGAGTGCACGCTGCGCGAGAGGCGCAGAGCGGACGAGCCGCGGCGCATCGATCTCGAACGCGTCGAGAATCGCCTGCGCATGTGCGGGGTCGCACTCGTCTCGCCGAGCCTTCTTCCACAACACGTTGGCGATCTCGAGCAGGATCAAGTCGGGCGCGATGAGCTCACGCGCGCCACGCAGCGAGTCGGCGAGGATGCTCGTCGCCTCCCTGGCGCCTCGCTCCGGCAGGTACCACTTCAGCGCGACACTCGCGTCGACCACCGTTCTCATCGCCGCCGATCCTGGCGAACGAGTTTCTCGGATGGCGTGCCGGGGCCGTACTTCTTGCGGATCGCCTCACGCAGCGCCTCGACGCGCGGACGCTGCGCCCGCATGCGTTGACGCCGCTCCTCCGCACTCGCCTCCCGGCGCAAGATCTCGCAGATCAGCGCGTTCAGACTGCGGTGCTCAGCCTTGGCGCGAGCGCGCAGCTTCTCGACGACATCGGGTTCCAGGTTTCTGAGGGTCATCGCAGACATCCCAAGGGACCTCGGGGTGTGATGGCGGAGTGATACCAACAGCGACATCGCGCCGCTGTCAACGCGCGTTCACACGCCCCGCCACCTCGAGCCCCGCCCCTGACGAACCGCCTCCTGCTCTGGGGAGTCGCCGCACTCGCCGCGTTCCTCATGCACCTCCCCTTGCCGATCGGCGCCGCGATGGACTCGGCGCGGCCCGGTATGGAGCCGCACAGCGCGATCACGACCTCACGCTCGGAATGGAGGCGGCGGTGACGCTGTGGCGCACGTGCTTCCCGGCGAAGCGCGTGGCGCCTCTGGCCTGAACCCGCACCGCGCGCCCTCGGGGCGCCGCGCTCGCGCATCCGGAGCCGCTCGCCTAGCTTGCTCCGCCTTCCGCGGTGGGTGTAGCTCAGCTGGTTAGAGCGCCAGATTGTGACTCTGGAGGTCGCGGGTTCGATCCCCGTCACTCACCCCACGGTTCTCCTCGCGGCCGCGCGCCCGCGGCCGCCCCTAACAACCAGGAGCCCCCATGATCGGTTACGTCACGCTCGGCACGAACGACCTCGCCCGCGCCTCCCGCTTCTACGACGAGCTGCTCGGCATCGTCGGCGCGAAGCGCCTGATGGACTTCGGCACGTTCATCATGTGGGGCAGCTCGATGGACCAGGCCGGCCTCGCGATCACGGCGCCGTACGACAAGAACAAGGCCACGGTCGGCAATGGCGTGATGGCCGCGATCCGCGTCGACAGCAAGGCGAAGGTGGACGCGATCTACAAGAAGGCGCTCGAGCTCGGCGGCAAGGACGAAGGCCCCGCCGGCCCGCGCGGCGACGGCTTCTACGCCGGCTACTTCCGAGATCTGGACGGGAACAAGCTGAACGCGTTCTTCATGGGCTGACGCCAGCGTCGCACTCGAGGAGCCGCCGCGTCTGATCGAGGCGCGGCGGCTTCGTCGTTCAGGCGCCATTCCCTAACAACGCGCGCCCGCGCGGCGAGATGCGGTACCCGACTTCGAGGCTCTCCGTGAGCCCGAGCGCCTTCAGCTTGCGCACGCGCAGCTTGAAGTCGGCGCGCTCCATCCCGAGCTGCGCAGCGAGCGCAGTCGAGACGACGCCGGGGTTCGCAGCGATCGCGCGCAGCGCACGCTCGGTCCACGGCGCAGCGGCGTCGAGGCGCGCGAGCTTCGCTGCCAGCGCGGCGCGCTCCTCGCGCGTGAGCCTCGCGTTTGCGCGCAGCGCACCGCGCGGATCCGCGCCGCCCCAGCGCACTTCGATGCGGTAGAGCTCGCCCGGACCGTCGTGACGCGCGAGATCCGCGCGCAGCTCCGCGAGCGACGCGAAGCCCGCCGCTCGCGCGTCGCGCTCGGTCAGCCGCCGCGTCCGCTCGACCGCGAGCACTTCCACGACGCCGCGCGCGTCGCGGCTCTTGCCGCCGGCCTTCGCGAGCGGCGACTTCCAGCGGCGGAAGAGCAGCGTGATCCGTCCTTCGCGAATGCCCGCGAGCGTGGCGTCCTTCAGTAACAAGCGGCTCCTCCTCGGATCTCACCGCAAGCGAAGCGCGCAGCGAGCCGCAGGCGAGCGAAGCCCGACCCGCTAGGGCGTGACGATTGCGAAGTTGCCGTTCACCGGATCGATCAGGCCGAAGAACGAGAGCAGCTCGGTGCGGCTGCCGTCGATGTCGACGTCGTCGGAGAAGATCAGCTCCTTCGCGCCCGCCTGCCCCGTCACGAGCTGAAGGAACAGCGCGCGCGTGATCTTCATCGTGGCGGCCGCGTTCGGGTCAGCCTCGCGCTTCCAGTGGTGCAGCACGCCGTTCTCGACGTTCAGCACGTGCGTCTCGCCGAGATCGGTGAACACGAAGTTCAGCGTGAGCGGATCGCGCTCCGCCGCCTTCGGCCCATTCAGGCGCGTCGACATCGCGGTGAAGAAGAGATCGAGCGGAACCTGCGCGAGGATCGCCGCTGCGCTCGCCGCGACGATCGGTTGGTCTCTCACGCCGTGGCGTAGCTCGTTCGCCGCGCTCAGGTACACGCTGCGCTGCGCGCCGCTCTCGGCCTGATACCCGAGCTGATCGTACGCGCTCGCGAGCAGCTGCTTCGCCTCGGCGTCCGCCTCGTCGGCGAACACGACGTGGTCGAGCAGCGTCGCGGCCCAGCGATAGTCGCCCGCCGCGATCGCGGCGCGCGCCTTCTCCTTCGCCGCCGCGGCGCCGCCCACGGCCTCCACGTACTTCTTGCCGAGCTCGACCGGCGGGAGCGGGTTCAGATTCGCGGGGTTCGCGTCGTACCAGCCGAGGTAGAAGTCGTAGACCGCCTTCACGTTGTGGCGCACGGTTCCGTAATAACCGCGGTTCGCGAACGTGGCGGCGAGGCCCTTTGGCAGCTCGAGCTGCTCGCTGATCTCGCGCGGCGTGAGGCCCTGATTCATCAGCCGCAGCGTCTGATCGTGGATGTAGCGGTAGGTGTCGCGCTGGCCCTTCAGGTACTCGCGCACGCGCTCGTTCCCGAACGCGGGCCAGTGGTGGCTGTTGAACACGACCTCGGCCTCGGGGAAGCGCTGGATCGCGTCGTCGATGTAGCCGCTCCACTTCCGTGCATCGCGCGCCTTGGTGCCGCGCAGCGTGCAGAGGTTGTGCATCGTGCGGTTCACGATCTCGGCGCCGCAGTACGCCTTCGCCGCGGGCAGGTAGAAGGCGAGCTCTGCGACGGCCTCGGAGTGCGGCGCGTACTGGAACACGATCTCGACGCCGTCGACCGTGAGCGTCTGCCCCGTGTGATCGATCTCGTCGGTCGGCACCGCGAAGCTCGACGAGCCGCTGAGCGGCTGCTTGCCGAGGCCGGTGTCGACGTAGCCGCGCTCGTCGTACGGCAGCGAGAAGCCGAACTGGTAGGTCGCGCGCCGACTCATCGCGGTTCCGGCGAGGATGCTCTCGCTCGTGACTTCCTCGACGAAGTGCTTCGGCGCGATCACGCGCACGCCCTTCACCTCGCCGTTCGGCAGCACGCTCTTCACGCCGGCATAGTGGTCGCCGTGGCTGTGCGTGAAGATCACAGCCACGACCGGGTCGCTGCCGAGGTGCTTGCGCGCGAGGTCGTGGGCCGCCGCCGCGGACTCGTTGCTGGTGAGCGGGTCGACCACGATCCAGCCCGTCTTCCCACGGATCCACGACATGTTCGAGACGTCGTAGCCGCGCACCTGATAAATGCCGTCGGTCACCTGAAACAAGCCGTTGATGTTGTTGAGCTTCGCTTGCCGCCACAGGCTCGGGTTCACGCTCGCGGGCGCGTCGCCCTCGATGAAGGCGAACTGCTGCGGGCTCCAGGTGCGGCCCGTCGCAGACTCGACCCGCGCGTTCTCGTCGCGCGCGACGAGCCCGCGGTTCGCTTCCTCGAAGTCGCGCTGCTCCGCGAGATCCAGCGCCGCGCCGAACGCGGCGTTCGCCTTCGCGGTGAGCTCGCTCGGCGCGCTGAAGCCGTTCGCGTTGGCGCCCGACTCCGCGGGCGCAGTCGGGGTTGCCGCGGGCGGTTGGTCGCCACAGCCCAATGAGAGCGCGAAGCCGAGGAGAATGAGTCGCGCGCGCATGCTTCCTCCAGTGCGGGGGCGCATCGTCTCACACGGGAGGCCGCGCACAACCGGCGAGCTGACCTCGTTATCGTGCGGCGCCTACGAAGGAGCTCTCATGCCGATGACGCTCGACTCGCTGTTCTCGCTGCGCGGCAAAGTCGCGCTCGTCACAGGCGGGTCGCGCGGCATCGGCGAAATGATCGCGGCGGGGCTCGTCGCGGCGGGCGCGAGGGTCTACGTCGCCGCGCGCAAGAAGTCGGAGTGCGACGAAGCGCAAGCGAGACTCGGCCCGAGCGCGATCGCCCTAACAGCTGACCTCGGATCGCAGGCCGGCACGCGCGCACTCGCCGACGCGATCGCCGCGCGCGAGCCGAAGCTGCACGTGCTCGTGAACAACGCCGGCGCGAACTGGGGCGCGCCGCTGCGCGAGTTCCCCGAGTCCGGCTGGGACAAGGTGATGGACCTCAACGTGAAGGCCGTGTTCGACCTCACGCGCTTCCTCCTCCCGCAGCTCGAAGCCGCCGCGGCGCCGGGCGACCCCGCGCGAGTGATCAACGTCGGCTCGATCGACGGCATTCAGGTGCCGCTGCTCGAGACGTACGCCTACTCCGCGAGCAAGGCCGCGGTGCACCACATGACGGCCGTGCTCGCGAAGAAGCTCGCGCCAGCGATTACGGTGAACGCGATCGCGCCCGGCCCGTTCGAGAGCAAGATGATGCACGAGACGCTCGTGAAGTTCGGCGAGGGCATCAAGAAGAGCGCGCCGATGAAGCGCATCGGCGAGCCCGAGGACATGGCGGGCGTCGCGGTCTACCTCGCGTCGCGCGCGGGCGCATACGTGACGGGCGCAACGATTCCCGTCGACGGCGGCATCGCGACGACGCGATGAGGCGCGCGCTCGTCGCCGCGCTCGCCGGGCTCGCGCTCGCGGGCTGCGCGGATGCCGGCTTCGAGGCCGCGCTCGCGCAAGCCGAGGCGAACGCGTCGGCGGCTCGCGCGCGCGAGGTCGACGCGCTCTACGCGTTCATCCGCAAGACGCACCCTGCGCCGTTCCATCACAACTCGCAGCAGCGCATCGAGGCGGAGGTGGCGCAGCTGCAGGCGAGTGCGGCGCGCCTGTCGTGGCCCGAGTACGTCGTGGGCGTCGCGCGCGTGCTGAAGCTCGTCGGCGATGCGGAGACGACGCTCGTGCTGCCGGAAACGGGGCCGTGGTTCGACACGCGGCTCCCGATCCAGATCGAGGCGTTCGGCGACGGCTGGTTCGTGACACACGCACGAGACCGCGAAGCGATCAGCGCTCGGATACTCGCGCTCGAGGGCAAACCGATTGACGAGGTGTTCGAGACGCTCGCCCCGTGCTGGCCGCACGAGAACGCGATGTGGTTGAAGCGAGCGGCGCCCGAGTTGTTGCGGACTCCGGGATTCCTCGCGGGCTGCGGCATCGCGCGCAGCCTCGACGTCACGCGCGCAATCGCCCTCGAGGTCGAGCTTGCGGGAGGACGCAAGCGGACGATCGAGCTGATGCCATCCGCGGACGCCGCCGGCCACGGCCTCCGCGGGATCGTGCCCGGCGCACCCGCGGCGGATTGCAGCGTGATGCCGCTGCCGAGCGGCGACGCGGTCTACGTGAACACTGTGGACTGCGACGGGCCGCGCGCCAAGGCGCTCGCCGAGGCGCTCGCTTCGATTCGCTCGGAGAGAGACGACAGCCGGCTCTTGCTCGACCTACGCCGCCCGGCGCGAGCGAGCGCGGAGTGGGAGCCGCTGCTCCGCGCCGTCAAACGAGATGCGCTGAATCGGCGCGGCGCCTTGTTCGCGCTGACCGGGCGCGCGACCGTCGCGGCGAGCATGCGGCTCGCGACGCAGCTCGAACGAAGCACACAAGTGCTGTTCGTCGGCGAGCCCACGGGCTCCGCCCCGAACCATTTCGGGTCCGCGAAGTCGATCACGCTGCCCGCGTCGAAGCTCCACGTGCTCGTCGCAACGACGCGCTTCGAGGACTCGGACCCTGCGGACAGGCGATTCACCCTCGCGCCCGACTTGCCTGCGTGGCAGAAGCTCGAGGACTGGCGCGCGGGGCGCGACGCGGCCCTCGCAGCCGCGCTGCGCTATCGCGCTCCTGCGGACGTGGAGCCGTTCGATCCGCGCGAACGCTGGCGAACGCCGCGAGGGAGGAAGCGTGTCCGATGACAAGCCGCCGCCGTTCACCGAGGCCGACCTGAAGCGCGGCAAGCCCTTCATCAAGGCGATGAGCGTCGCGAACGTGTTCGTGTTTCGCCTGACGGGCGGCCGGCTCGGCTCGAAGTTCTTCAATCACGGCTCGCCCGTGGGCCTGCTCACCACGACCGGCCGAAAGTCCGGCGCGATGCGCGTCGCGCCGCTCATCTACATGAACGACGGCCCGCGCGTCGTGCTCGTCGCTTCGCAAGGCGGCATGCCGAGGCACCCCGTCTGGTACCTGAACCTCGAGCAGAACCCCGACGTGTCGTTAGAAACGCGCGAGAGCGGCGTGCGCAGCTACCGCGCCCGGCGCGCGAGCAGCGAAGAGAAGAGCGCGCTCTGGCCGCGGCTGTGCGAGGTCTACCCCGACTACGCGGACTACCAGGCGCGCACCGAGCGCGACATCCCGGTGGTGGTGCTGGAGCCGCGCTGAAGCGACTCGCAACGACTCAATCCGCAGCGCGAGGCGTCACTTCCGGCTGGGGATCGAGCGGCGCGAGCTTCCTCCCGCGCAGCGCGGGGTGATCGGGCGGAATGCGCGTGGCGCGGAACACGGCGTGCGGATCCTTGTCGAGGCCGGGCTGCGGGAGCGAGCCGTCCTTCAGCCGCACGCTGCCGGCGTACGGATTCCAGAACTCCCACACGATCTCGCCTGCCGGCGTCACCTCGAACAGTCGCCCCTGCGTGCCGCTGCAGATCAGCGTGTTGCCGTTCGCGGTGCGGTGCGCGCCCGAGATGAACGGGGCGAAGAAGCTCTCGCGCGGCTCGGCTTCGTAGCGCCACGCCGGCTCGCGCGGCGCGAAGGCTGCGCCGCTCGCGAGCGCGTAGAGGCCGCTCGGCAGCAGCGGCAGCTCGATCTCCTCGATCGCGGACCACTCTCCGCTGCCGCCCACGTTGTTATTGAAGATCGTGATGCGGCCCGCGCCGGGGAAGCCCTCCGGCACCCAGCGCGCGTCGTGCTGGTAGCCGAGGCGCTGCTCGCTCGGGGAGCTGCGGCCGTAACTACTCGGGTTGCCCCAGCGGTAGAGGATCTCGCCGCCGCGGCCGCGCTTTCCGCCGCTGCTCGTGCGCGCTTCTTCGGTGGTCGTGCCGTGATCGAGAATCCACACCTCGCCGAGCGTGGGCACGCTGAGCGCGATCTGGTCGAGGCCCGCGTGGTAGTCGATCGCGTTGACGTGCAGGAAGTCCGCTTCGAGGTCTTCCGGCTTCGCGTCGTCGGGCACGTATCCGAGCGCCTTCAGCTGCGCGAGCTCTTCGTCGCTCACCGTGGGCGGCGGCGAGCCCGCGTTGATGTCGAGCTTGCCGGGGTGCTCGCTCGGCGCGCCGTACGTCTCCCCCGTCGCGTCGACGTGCTGCACGAGCTGATCCCACACGTGCCACTCCCACACGATCGCGCCGCTGCGCGGCGGCTCGGGCTTCACCTCGATCACGAAGTCTGGCCAGAGACCCTGCGCGGGAATGCGATCCGCGCGCCGGCCCGCGCGCCGCGCTTCCTCGGGCGTCTTCTTCTCCCACGCCAACGCGAGCACGTTGCCGTTCGGCAACGGCTCGAAGTCGTGATGCGTGACCGCCCGCTCGCTCGCGAACTTCCACGCCCACTGCTCCTCGCCGTCCCAGTCGATGCGCTCGAGCCAGCCGCCGACGCCGCCCGTGCGGAAGTGCTCGAAGTCGAGATCGCGCCCGAGCCGCAGCAGCGAGCCATCGTCCATCAGCACCTGCTCGCCGCCCGGCGACGTGATGCTCTGCCAGACGTGCACGACGCGGCCCTCGTTGTCGATCAGGTACGTGCGGTTCGAGAGCAGCGGCGCGTAGAGCACGTAACCCGGCGAGACACGCGCGGCGTCGTGCTTCGTGAGCCCGCTCGGCCGCGCGACCTGCGTGGCAGCGTTCTCCGCGCGAGGCGCGGCAGCGGGCTCCTTCTCGGCGCAGCCGCCCGCGCACAACGCGAGCACGAGAATCACCGGTCGGATCTTCATCGCCTCACCTCGCGCGCCTAGTATGCGCGCGCTTCGGAGGATCGATGCGAGAGATCGCTCTGTTCGTCGCCCTCATCGCCCTAACACTCACCGCCTGCCCGACCACGCCCAAGGCGCCGCCGCCTCCGCCGGCGGATCTCGTGCTGCGCGGCGGCGTCGTGTACTCCGCGATCGCGAACGCGCCCCTCGCGCAGGCGCTCGCGGTGCGCGCTGGCCGCATCGTGTTCGTGGGCTCGAACGACGACGCGCTCGCGCACGTCGGCGAGGCAACGCGCGTCGTGTCGCTCCAGGGCCGCTTCGTGATGCCCGGCCTCGTCGACGGCCACGTGCACCCGCTGCGCGGCGGGCAGATGCTGACCGCCTGCTCGCTCGGCTACGAGGCGCTCACGCGCTCGCAGCTGCGTGAGCGCGTCGCGGCGTGCCTCGCTGCCGAGCCGAACGCGGGGCCCGACGACTGGCTCGAAGTGTTCGCGTGGCAGGCGCAGGCCATCGTGCCGGCGGGTGCGCGCATCACGAAGAAGACGCTCGATCGCATCGAAACGAGGCGCCCGGTCTACGTGCAAGGCGCCGACGGGCACGTTGCGCTCGCGAACTCGCGCGCGCTCGAGCTCGCCGGCGTGACGGCGACGACGCTCGACCCGCACGACGGGAAGTTCCTGCGCGACGAGAACGGCGCTCCGAACGGCTACCTGCTCGACGGCGCCTCCACCATCGTCGAGTCCGCGATCCCGCCCCTGACGACCGCGAAGCTGCGCGAGCACCTCGCCGCGGCGCACGCGAGCATGCTCTCGCTCGGCGTCACGGCGTACCTCGCCGCCGCGGTGCCGCCGGAGCAGCTCGCCGCGTGGTCCGAGCGAAGCGCCGCGCCGCAGCCGCGCGCGCACCTCGCGCTGCTCGTCGACGCCGCGCTCGAGCGCGAGCCGGCGCTCGTGGCGGCGCGGCTGCGCGGCATCCGCGACACGCTCGCGCAGGGCGACCTGCGCATCGGCACGGTCAAGTTCTTCCTCGACGGCGTGATGGAGCACCCCGCGCAGACTGCGGCGCTGCTCTCGCCTTACCTCGGCGGCGGCGAGGGCGAGCTCTATGCCGACGCGAGCGTGCTCGCGCGGCTCGCGACGAGGCTCGAAGCGGAAGGCTGGCAGCTGCACTTCCACGCGATCGGAGACCGCGCGGTGCGCACCGCCCTGGACGCGATCGAGGCTGCGCGTCGCGTGAACGGACCGTAGGACGCGCGCCACACGCTGGTTCACCTCGAGCTGATCGATCCCGCGGATGTCCCGCGCTTCGCCGCGCTCGGCGCGGTCGCGAGCTTCTCGCCGCAGTGGCATCGCCGCGACTCGTTCACGATCGATGCGCTCGAGCCGTACATCGGGAGCGAACGTCACGAGCGCCTCTACCCGGTGAAGACGCTGCTCGACGCCGGCGCCCACGTCGCGTACGGCAGCGACTGGCCCGTCGACCCGCCCGATTACTTCGATGCGATCGAGACCGGGGTCACGCGCGAGCGAGCCATCGCGGTCTCGGGCACGCTTGCGGGCGTGCTCGGCGCGGACCAGCGCCTAACAATCGAGCAGGCGCTCCGCGCCTACACCGCGGGCGCCGCCCATCAACTCCGCCGCGACGCCGACTTCGGCACGCTCGCTCCCGGCAAGCTCGCGGACTTCATCGTGCTGAACGCGAACCCGCTCGCGCTCGACCCGCGGCAGATCTCGGAGATCGAAGTGGTGGAGACGTACGTGGGCGGCGAGCGCGCGTACGAGGCGCCTTCGACCGAGTAGCCGCCCTGCCCAACTCGGCCTCGAGGCGTAAGGTCCGCCGAGCGCCAAGGCTCAAGCGGAGCGCGCGGCTACCGAAGGCGCTTGTACCGAGCGAGGTACTGGCCATGACGGCGGCCGTGACGACCGACGACTTGAAGCGCTTCGACGTGAGTGCGGAGCGCGGCTTCCTCCCCGAGCACGACCCCGAGCGCACGCTGCCGGCGCCGCTCGGGCTGTGGGACGAGCTCGCGCGCGAGCTGCCCAAGCGCCTCGCCGCGCAGCGCGTGCGCGCCGCGGTGCGCTCGATGCCGCGCTTCGAGCTCGCGGAGCTGCGCACGCGCGAGGAGGAGCGCGCTGCAATGCGCGTGCTCTCGTTCGTGGCGCATGCCTTCGTGTGGGAAGGCGCGACGCCCGAGAGCGCTCTGCCTGAGCGGCTCGCCGCACCGTGGTGCGCGCTCGCGGGGAAGCTCGGGCGCCCGCCGATCCTCTCGTATGCCTCCTACGCACTCGACAACTGGCGGCGCTTCGACCCGCGCGGCCCCCTGACGACCGAGAACCTCGCGATCCTGCAGAACTTCCTCGGCGGCCAGGACGAGGACTGGTTCATCCTGATCCACGTCGAGATCGAGGCGCTCGCCGCGCGCGCGATTCGCGCGGAGTTGCCCGCCGCAGCAGCTGCACACGCCGGCGACGCAACCGCCCTCGCCGCGCGCCTCGAAGAAGTCGCGGACGCACTCGAGGCGATGCTCGCCACGCTGCGCCGCATGACCGAGCGCTGCGACCCGTACGTGTACTTCCATCGTGTGAGGCCGTTCATTCACGGGTGGAAGAATCACCCTGCGCTGCCGAACGGCGTCGCGTACGAGGGCGTCGCGGAGCTCGCGGGTCCTCAGAAGCTGCGCGGGGAGACCGGCGCGCAGAGCACGATCGTGCCCGTGATGGATGCGCTGCTCGGCGTCGTGCACGCGCCGGATCCGCTGCGTGAGTACCTCGACGAGATGCGCGGGTACATGCCGCCCGGCCACCGCGCGTACCTCGCGCGCATCGAGGCCGAGGGCAGTGTGCGCAGCGCCGTGCGCGAGCTGCGCGGCTCACACCCCGAGCTCGCCGAGATGTACGACGCGTGCCTGCGCTGGCTCGAGGCGTTCCGCTCGCTCCACCTCGAATACGCCGCCAGCTACATCCACTCCCAGGCGGGGCGCGGCGCAAATCCCAGCGACGTCGGAACTGGCGGCACGCCGTTCATGAAGTACCTCGCCAAGCATCGCGACGAGACGGCGCGCGGGCGCTTCTGAGCGAGCGCGTCTCCGCAGCGAGACGACGGAGTCACCGACGCGCGCGATGCCCGCGCGCGTCGCGTGCGACCGAGGCGTGTGAGCCGTCCGCGTACGCGTCGTGTGCCATGATGCGCGCCTTCGCCGGAGGCACGCATGGATCTCAGCTTCACGCCTGAGCAGGAGAAGTTCCGCGCCGAGGTGCGCGCTTGGCTCGCCGCGAATCTCGCGCGGCCGTGGAGCCAGGAGGTGCGCGACCCGAAGCACACCGCCGACTCGCTGGTCGAGCTGCGGCGCGCGTGGCAGAAGAAGATGCACGCCGCGGGCTACCTCGGGATGGGCTGGGCGCCCGAATGGGGCGGCCGCGGCGCGAGCGCCGTCGAGGACGCGATCCTGCAAGAGGAGCTCGCGCGCGCCGACGCGCCGCAGGTGCCGAACTTCCTCGGCATCTCCTTGTTAGGGCCCGCCCTGATCCACCACGGCACGGAAGAGCAGCGCCGCCGCTTCATCCCGAAGATGCTCGACGCGAGCGAGATCTGGTGTCAGGGCTTCAGCGAACCGGGCTCGGGCTCCGACCTCGCGTCGCTGCGCACGCGCGCAGTGCCCGACGGCGAGCACTTCCGCATCTACGGCCAGAAGGTGTGGACCACGTTCGGTCCGTGGGCGGACTGGATCTTCGTGCTCGCGCGCACCGACATGGACGATCGCTACGGCGGCATCACGTTCTTCCTGATGCCGATCGCGCAGAAGGGCGTCGAGATGCGCGGCATCCGCCAGATCACCGGCGAGAGCGAGTTCGGCGAGGTGTTCTTCGACGGCGGCCTCGCGCGCCGCGAGCACATCGTCGGCAAGATCGGCGAGGGCTGGAAGGTGGCGATGACGCTGCTCGGCTACGAGCGCGGCGGCGCGACGCTCTCGCATCCCGCCGAGTACGACGGCCAGCTCGAGGGCCTCGCCGCGGGCCTGAAGCATAACGGAGTGCTCGAGCGCGCGGACGTGCGCGAGAAGCTCGGCCGCCTCGTCGTCGAGAACGAGGTGATGCGCGCGAACGGGCTGCGCAACCTCGCGAACATCGCGTCGGGCAACGCGCCGGGCCCGGAGTCTTCGATCGAGAAGATCTTCTGGAGCGAGTACGCGAAGCGCCTCACCGACACCGCGCTCGACCTGTTAGGTCCGCAGGCGCAGCTCGACGACAAGCACGCGAATGCCCGGCCAGACGTGAACTGGTCCTACGAATTCCTGTGGACGCGCGCGGGCACGATCTACTCGGGCTCGAGCGAGATCCAGCGCAACATCATCTCGAAGCGCGTGCTTCGACTGCCGACGAAGTAGGGGCTGCCCATGCAATTCCATCTCGACGAAGACCGCGCCCTGCTCGCCCGCTCGACGCGCGAGCTGCTGGAGAAAGAGGCGCCGCTCGCGACGAATCGCCAGATCATGGAGAGCGAGGCGGGGGGCTACTCGAAGGCGCTGTTCAGGCAGCTCGGCGAGCTCGGCTACTCGAGCCTGCTGCTGAGCGAAGACGAAGGCGGCCTCGGTCCCGTCGCGTGCGTGGCGGTGCTTCAAGAGATGGGCCGCGTGGCGCTGCCCGGGCCCTTCCTCGATCTCGCGCTCGCGATCCGCGTGCTCGCGGGCAGCTCGAGCGATGCGGCGAAGAAGTGCCTCGACGCCGCGAGCAAGGGCGAGGCGCTCGTGGTGCTCGCGCGGGGCGAATCGCTCGTGACGGGCGACGTCGGCGCACCGACCACGGCGTTCGCGGGTGGTCGCGTGAAAGGGGTGAAGCGCTTCGTGCCGTTCGGCGCGCAGGCCGACGCGCTGCTGGTCGAGACGACCGGCGGCGTCGTGCTCGTGCCGAGGCCGGCGAGCGGCTGGAACGCGAAGCCGCAGCCGACCATCGACCACGCGCAGCGCTTCGCCGAGATCGCGCTCGACGACGCGGGGCACCTCGTGTGCGAGGGCCAGGCGGCGTGCAAGGCGATGGGCGAAGTCGACCGGCTCGGCGCGCTCGGGGCCTCCGCGCTCTTGTTGGGGCTGATGGAGCGCGCGCTCGAGATCACCGTCGCCTACACGATGGAGCGCCATGCGTTCGGCGCGCCGATCGCGATCAACCAAGCGCTCCAGCACCGCGCGGCCGACATGGTGCTGCAGGTGGAGAGCGGACGAGCCTCGACGTATCGCGCCGCGTTCGCCGCGGAGACGCATGCTTCCGACGCCGGCTACCTCGCGGCGGTGGCGAAGGCGTGGGCAGGCCCCGCGGCTCGCCAGGTGTGCGGCGAGGCGATTCAGATGCACGGGGGCGTCGGCTTCACCTGGGAATACGACCCGCACGTCTACTTCAAGCGCGTGAAGACGCTGGAGACGTTCTACGGCACGACGCGCTCGATGCTCGAGCACGCGCTGCAAGCGCGCGGCTGGTAGCACGTGCGCCTCGCGGACAAGCTCGCAGTTGTTACGGGCGCCGGCTCCGGGATCGGCCGCGCGATCGCGCAGGCGTTCGCGCGCGAGGGCGCGACCGTCGCGGTGGTCGACGTGCGCGAGGCGCCGGCGCGCGAGACCGTCTCGCTGCTCGCGCACGGCAAGCACGCCGCGTTCACGTGCGACGTCGCGGACGGCGCCGCGGTCGCGCGCACCTTCGACGCGATCGACGCGGCGTTCGGGCGCATCGACGTGGTCGTGAACAACGCGGGCGTCGACAAAGTGCCAGGCGACGGCATGGACAAGCTGATGGAGAACCGCGGGCTGCTCACGCCGTTCATGAGCGACGAAGCCTTCCAGCGCATGATGGCCATCAACGTGTTCGGCGTGTTCGCCTGCACGCGCGAGGGCGTGAAGCGCATGCTGCGCGACAAGCGCGGCGGCGCGGTGATCAACATGTCGAGCATCGCGGGCCTCAGCGGCCAAGGCGTCACGCACTACAGCGCGTCGAAGAGCGCAGTGCTCGGCCTCACGCGCGCGACGGCGCGCGAGCTCGGCCCGCATGGCATCCGCGTCAACGCGATCTGCCCCGGCGTGATCGACACACCGATGGCGGCCGGCGTCCCCGAGGCGGCGCTCAAGCCGCTGCTCGGCGCGACGCCACTGCGCCGCATCGGGAAGCCCGAGGACATCGCGAATGCGGCGGTGTATCTCGCGAGCGAGGAAAGCTCGTTCGTCACGGGGCAGTGGATCAGTCCGAACGGTGGCCTCGTGATGGTCTAGCGAGGTGCGCGTGTTTTCCTTGTTTACTTCGCATCGGGCTCGAAGACTCGCCCGCTGCTGCGCGCTTCGCTTGCGGCCTCGGCCGACATGCTGGGGAGGAGCGTTCGTCATCGAGCACCTCCCCACGTTTTCTTGGCGCGTCAACCATCGAGTCCTTGCAGCGAGTCCCACTCGAGCGCGGCATGAGTGATTCGCTGCCGCGCACGCGCTTGGCGTCGCTCCTCGATCTCGATGCGGTTGCGCCGCTGCTCGACGCTTACCGGCAGTTCTACGAGCAGGCGCCGGATCTGGCGGGCGCGCGGGCGTATCTCGCGGAGCGCATGGGGCGCGGCGAGTGTGTCGTGTACGTCGCGCTCGGGGCGGGCAGCGAGATCGTCGGCTTCACGCTGCTGTATCCGACGTTCACGTCCGTCGCGATGCGGCGCATCTTCGTCCTCAACGACTTGTTCGTGGCGCCCGCGGCGCGCAGCACGCGCGCGGGCGTCGCGCTGCTCGAGGCCGCGAAGGCGCACGCGCGCGCGGCCGGTGCGCTACGGCTCTCGCTGCGCACCGCGCACACCAACACGCGCGCGCAGGGCGTCTACGAGCGAAACGGCTGGGCGCTGGAGACGAAGTTCAGGCAGTACGACTTCGTGCTGTGAGACATTTCGGCCCGGCCGAAATGTCTCACTCGCTCACGACGCGTGCGCGGCTCGCCAGCTCTCGCCGATCGCCGGGCTCGGCGCCGACTTCAGCGTCGCCGGCCGCAGCGCGAGCTTCACGCCGCGGCGCTCCGGCGCGCTGTTGGCGCGGGCGAGCTGCGGGTGGTGCGCGCGCGGCGGCGGCGTGGTGACGAGCGCGCGCAGCCAGGCGAAGAAGCGCACGCTGGTGCGCTCGGTGCGCAGCTCCTCCCAGCGAATGCGCTTCACGGTGTCGGGGCGCAGCGCGAGCGCCTCGGCCAGGCTCGCGAGCGCGAGCCGCGTCTCGCCGGCTTTGCGCTCGCAGTGGGCGAGATCGAGGCGCGCGTCGAAGTCGCTCGCGTCGATCGCGAGCGCGCGCCGTAACAAGTCGGCGGCGACGCACGCGTCCTCGCGCTCGCGGTAGTGCCCGCGGCCCGTGAGCAGCGCGAGCTTCGCGTCGACGATCCTGCCGCGCGACTGCTCGAGCTCGGCGATCGAGAGCCACGCGATCGCGGTTCGCGGCATCACCTGCGCCGCCTCGCGATACACGCCGATCGCTTTGTCGGCGAAGCCCGCGCTCAGGAACTCCTGCGCTGCGGCGCGGTAGGAGTTCCACGCGCGATCGGGCTCGTTCGCCTGCGCGAACAGCGGCGCGATTCGGCGCAGCAGCTCCGGGTTCTTCGGCTCCGCGCGTAGCACCCGCTCGTAGTGCGAGATCGCCTCTTGCACGCGGCCACGGCGGCGCGCGATCGCCGCGGCGTCGAGCTCGCGCGCGCGCTCGTAAGAATCGTTTCGCTGCAAGCTCATGACACGCCTCCTCGCGAGATCCCGGGATGCATCGACACGAGCGCGCGGCGTGCGCGTGACTCGCTTCACCGCGCGCGCGGTGACGTGCGTCGCAACGCGGTCCCGCATTGCGTACGCGCTGCGTGCTGGAGGAAGCTGCGGCGATGCCCGCCGCGAAACGCGCTCCGACCGACCGCCGCGGCGCCGCCTCGCGCGCGGCGATTCCCGCTGCCGTGCTCCGCGCGCTGAACGCCGGCGAGATCGAGACGAAGAGCCTCGCCCTGGGGCTCGCGATCGACTTCGCGACGCTCGCCGGGAGCACGCTGCCCGAGATCCTCGGTGCGGGCGCCGCGCGCGTCCTCGACGCGGCGCGCGCGGGCGCGAAGCAGAAGCTCGGCTTCGCGGAGCGAACGCGCGCGATGGGCGCCACGATCGCCGAGCAGTTAGGGACCGGCGCCGCGCGCGCGAAGCGAGTCGAGGCGCTCGCGTTGCATCGCTCCGACACCGTGCGCGGCTGGTGCGCGTAAGCGCTCGCGGGCGAGCGCGGCCTCGCTCTCGAAGAGCGCATCGCACGCATGCGCCGCTTCGCGAGCGACGCGCACTTCGGTGTACGCGAATTCGCCTGGCTCGCGGTGCGGCCAGCCATCGCCGCCGACACCTTGCGCGCGATCGAGGTGCTCGAGCCCTACACGCGCGAGCGCGATGCAAGCCTGCGCCGCTTCGCGAGCGAGGCGACGCGCCCGCGCGGCGTGTGGTGCCCCCACATCGCGCTGCTGCGGCGCGAGCCCGAGCGCGGACTCGTGCTGCTCGAGCCGCTGCGCAGCGACCCCGAGAAGTACGTGCGCGACTCCGTCGCGAACTGGCTCAACGACGCCGCGAAGGATCTGCCCGCGTTCGTGCGCGGCGTGTGCGCGCGCTGGCAGCGCGAGTCAAAGACGCCGGAGACCGCCTACGTGGTGAAGCGCGCGCTGCGGAGCATCGGGGCTTGAGGCGCGTCAGCTGGCGATCACGTCCGCCATGCGATCCGCTACCTCGAAGCCCCAGAGGCCGAGGCTGAGTCCGCCGTTCGCGTTCGTGTCGAAGCCGGGGAAGAAGAGCGCCGGGTCGACCGTCGACGCGCAGCGGCCATCGGTGATCGGGTAGACGAGCCCGGTCTCCGGGCGGCGCGCGAGGTAGCGCGCGGGCTCCGCGATGAGCTCGTCGAGCGCGGGCACGAAGCCGGTGCCGAGAATCACCGCGTCGTAGCGCTCTTCTCGCGCGCCGAGCTGCGCTCCGGTCTCGGTGAGCGTCGCGAGCGGGCGCTCATTGCCGTTGACAAGTTCGATGCGTCCTTTGCGGATCGCGGCGAGCGTGCCATGGTCGAACCACGGGATGCGCGCGTGGCGGTACATCTCCTCGGCAGGGCCGCGCGGCGGTCGCGCGAGGCCGATGTCGCTCGCGTCGAGCGCGCACTTGCGCATCGCGCCGTCGCGCTTCGCGATCTCGGCGGCGAAGCCGGCGTCGACGCGCGAGATGCGGTGCGACTCCGCGAGCTTCGCCGGCGTGAAGGCGAGGCCCGCGAGCCGCGCGACGCGCGCGAGCGCGACCATGCGCGCCACCGAGATCACCCAGCGCGGCGCGCGGATGAAGAGCGCCACGTGTGCAGCGCCGCCGTTCGCGAGGTCGAGCGCGATCTCCGAGCCCGAGCAGCCGCTGCCCAACACCAGCACGCGCTTGCCCACGAAGCGCGCGGGGTTCCGGTAGTGCTTGCTGTGCAGCAGCTCGCCGCGAAACACGTCCTCGCCGCCGAGCGCCGGCACCAGCGGCTTGCGGTTGCCCGCGGTCGCCACCGCGAGCGTGCGCGCGCGAAACACGCCGCTCGTCGCCTCGACGCGCCACGCCTCGCCCTCGCGTGCGACGCACGTCACGCGCTCGCCGAAGCGCGCGCGCTCGTACACGCCGTGGCGGCGCGCATACGCCTCGAAGTACGCGACGAGCTCGTCGCGGCTCAGTAGCGGCCCGTACCTCGCGCGCTCGCCGCCGTCGTCGGGCAAGTCGTGAAACGCGGAGTGCAGGCGAATGCGGTCGTAGTTCGTGCGCCAGAACTCGCCGACGCCCGCGCCCTGCTCCAGCAGCGCGAACCTCTCGACGCCGCGCTGCCGCAGCCGCGCCGCGGCCGAGAGACCTGCGAAGCCGGCGCCGATCACGAGCGCGTCGAGCACCTCGTCACTCATCGCTTCTTGCTCGCCCGCGCGCGCCTGCGACGCGGCTTCGCGCGCAGCTCCGCCAGCATCGCGTACACGACGTCGCTGCGATCGCGCGCGCCGCGCACATGGCCCTGCGCGATCGGGAAGCGCCCCGCCTCGTCGTCGACGCGCGACCACTCCGTGACGCACACGCGCTTCGCGATCTTCCACGCGCCGCGTCGCTTCTCGAAGCGATCCACGTAGCGCACACCCACGATCAGGTTGAGGCTCGGCTTCGCCTCCGCGCTGCGGTGAAACGCGAGCGCGTACGCCTCGGACACCGCGGCGTTCCCGTTCACCTCGATCAACACGTTGCCGAGGAAGTGCATCGTGGATTCGAAGCGCGCGAGCAGCGTCCCTACCCAGGCGACGAACTCGTCGCGCGTGCCGTGAAAGCCGCCGTGCGAGTCGGTCGCACCCGGCCAATAACAGGCGCGGACCGCCTCCAGATCGAGGCGATCGATGCCGCGGCAGTAGCGCGCGAGGACGGCGGAGATGGCGGCGTGCGCGGACTCGGAGCGGGGCATGGCGAGGCGACGCTAACGCGCGCCGACCGCCGCGTGGCATAGTGGCGCGTATGCCGCTCGGCTCGATCACGCCGATTCTTCGCATCTTCGACGAAGAGAAGGCGATCGATTTCTACGTCGCGTACCTCGGCTTCACGATCGATTGGCGACACCGCTTCTCCGACGACCATCCGCTCTACGTGCAGGCCTCGCGCGATGGCTGCGTGATCCACCTCTCCGAGCACCACGGCGATGCAACCCCTGGCGCGGCGATTCGAATTCGCACCGACGCGCTCGACGCGTTTCGCGCGGAGCTGAAGGGCCGCAGATCGCGCTTCGTGAAACCGAGCATCAAGACCGCGCCGTGGGGCGAGCGCTCGATGTCGTTCGCCGACCCGTTCGGCAACAGGCTGACGTTCTTCGAGCCGCGCGCGGCCACCTGAACCCTCCCGAGAGGAGCTCACGATGAAGGTCGTCCGAGTCATCGCGATCGTTCTCGTCGTCTACGTCGCCATCGTCGCGATCTTCGAGTCGCTGATCGGCTACTTGCAGCCCGCCGGCGACGGCACGCTCGTGATCACGACATTCGACGCGGACGGCGCGGCGCACGATCGCGTCGTCTCGAAGCTCGACGTCGACGGCGCGCTCTACGTCGCTGCGAATCACTGGCCGCGCGCGTGGTACTCGCGGGCGCTCGCGAAGCCCGAGGTCGAGGCGACGATCGACGGCGAGAAGCGCGCCTACTCCGCAGTCCCGGTGACGGGCGCCGAGCACGACCACGTGAACACGCAGAAGGCGCTCGGCCTCGTGTTCCGCGTGCTAACGGGTTTTCCGCCGCGGTACTTCTTGCGGCTCGATCCGCGGTAGGCGCGGGCGCCGTCGACCCTATCAGTGATCCATCCCCGTGGACGTGGCCGCGCTAGCGCCGCCGCCGAGATTCTTCAGATCGAGCGCGCGGCTCTTGAAGAGCCACACGAACGGCAGCAGCGCGCCCACGACGAAGATCACGAAGAAGTAGGAATCGCGGAACGCGAGCACGGTGGCTTCGCGCTCTAGCAAGCTGCTCATCAGCTTGTACGCGCCATCGAGCGCTGCCGCGGGATCGAGGCCGCGCGCTGCGAGACCGGCCTGCAGCGCCTGCACGCGCTGCCAAGTCACGGGATTCAGCGCGCTCACGTTTTCGGCGAGGTGCGCGAAGTGCACGTCGGCGCGGTGATCGAGCAGCGTCGCGAGGATCGCGATGCCGATCGACCCGCCGGTTTGCCGGAAGAGGTTGTAGAGCGCGGCGCCTTGCATCACGTCGGCGGGCGGCAAGTAACGCATCGCCACGAGCGAGAGCGGCGCGAACAACAAGCCGAGCCCGATGCCGCGCCCGATCTGCGGCCACCACAGATCGAAGCCGTTCGACTGCGCGTCCCACTGGCTCATGCCCCACAGCGAGGGCAAGAACACGAACATTCCCGCAGCGATCATCGGGAATGGGCCCGTGCGCATCACGGCCCGACCGGCGAACGGCATGAGGATCGCGGTGGTGATCGTCGAGGGCAGCACGTTGATGCCGCTCTTCCAAGAGGTCCAGCCGAGGATGCCCTGCGTGAAGATCGGGAACAGGAAGATGCTGCCGTAGAGCGCGACGCCGAACGCCGCTCCGTAGATGCAGCCGAGCAGCAGCGGCTTGTTGCGAAGTACGCGCAAGTCGACCACCGGATGCAGCGTGCGCAGCTCGTGCGCGACGAACCAGATCAGGGAGATACACGCGATGGCCGCCGTGGCGCAGATCGTGTTGTCCGCGAACCAGTCGAAGTGATTGCCGCGCTCGATCGTGTACTGGAGCGTGCCGATGCCGACGATCAAGAGCGCGATGCCGAGCCAGTCGATGTCGCTTTGCTTGCGCGCGTGCTTGTACGTCGGGAGATAGTTGTAGATGAGGAACGCGGCGAGCAGGCCGAGGGGAATGTTCACCCAGAAGATCCACGGCCAAGAAAAGTTGTCCGTGAGCCAGCCGCCGAGCGTCGGGCCGAGGCTCGGTCCCAGCGTCGCGCCGACGCCGAAGATCGCTTGACCCGTGCCCTGTCGCTGCGGCGGGAAGATCTCGACCATCAGCGCCTGCCCCGACGAGAGCAGCGCGCCGCCGCCGATGCCTTGCAGCGTGCGGAAGAGCACGAGCTGCCAAAGCGTCGAGGCGAGGCCGCAAGCCGCGGACGCGGCGGTGAACAACAAGATCGAGAACGTGAGATAGCGGCGGCGCCCGAAGCGCGACGCGAACCAGCTCGTCATCGGAATGATCGTGACGTTGGCGATGATGTACGACGTCACGATCCAGCTCGCTTCGTCCACCGTCGCGCCGAGGTTCGACATCATGTCGGGCAGCGCGACGTTCACGATGCTCGTGTCGATCAGCTCGAGCAGCACGGCGAGCATCACGCCCACGAGCAGTGCGATCGCGGCGGGGCTGAGCCTCCCCTCCCGCGCCGCGGCGAGCGCCGCATCGCCGCGCGAGCGCGCGGCGTCCTGAGAGCTCGCGACGCCGTTCGCCATTGCGGTTGTTATTGCGGCCGCACGCGTGCGACGACCGAGAGCCCGACGGGCAGCGCGGTGGGGTCTTCGCCCGCAGCGCTTTCTCCGCTCACCGCGTCGAGCGCGATCTTCACGGGCACGCGCTGCACCACCTTCGTGAAGTTGCCCGTCGCGTTGTCGGGCGGGAGCAGCGCGTACTTCGCGCCCGTCGCGGGCGAGATCGACTCGATGTGGCCGCGCCAAGCGCGGTCCGGGAACGCGTCGACCGCGATCTCGACGGGATCGCCCGGCTTCATCGCGCCGATCTGGGTCTCCTTGAAATTGGCGACGACCCAGTTGCCGCTCGTCGCCACGATCGTGAGCAGCGGCTGACCCGGCTGCACGGTCGCGCCGAGCTCGGCGCTCTTCTTGCCCACGCGCCCGCCGAAGGGCGCGCGAATCGTCGTATACGAAAGCGCGAGCTCTGCCTCGCGCAGCGCTGCCTCGGCCTGCTTCACCGGCGCGCTGCTGCCGAGCATCGCGCGCTCCGCATCCTCGCGGCGCTGGGCGGCGCGCAGCTCGGCAACCGCGGCGTCGCGCGTCGCGACCGCGGCATCGAGCGCGTGCGCACTCGCTGCACCGCGCGCCGCGAGCTCGCGCGCGCGCACCAGCTCCTGCTCGCCGTGCTGGAGGCGCGCCTGCGCGCCGCGCACCTGCGCCGCGGCGGCCTCGGATGCCGCACCCGTGTGCGCGATCGAGTTGCGCGCCAGCTCGAGGTTCGCCTGGGCGAGCGCGACGCGCGCTTCGTGATCGGCGGGGTCGATGCGCACGAGCACGTCGCCCGCGCTCACGAGCTGGTTTTCCCCCACGAGCACCTCGACGACTTGCCCCGGGACACGCGGCGAGACGTACACGAGGTGGCCCTCGACGAACGCGTCGTCGGTCGACTCGGTGCCCCAGATCGCGCGCAGCTCGTGCAGGCCGTAGTAACCGGCGCCCGCGAGCGCGGCGAGCACGACCCCGATGCGCGCAATGCGCGCTGCGCTCCAGCGCACGGCCGCCTCCTTCACTTCGCTCTCGGTGCCCACCACTTCCGCTGCCATCAGCGCATCCTCCGCAGAGCGCGCCGCCGTTTCGCGGCCTTGCCCGCTCGCTCGTCGCGGCGCATGCCGCGCAAGAAGATCGTCACGAACGCCTCTGCCACTTCGGAGTTCGTCTGCGGGTACTCGGTGTGTTGCCCGAAGATCTCCCGCACGATCAGGTGATCGACGACCATGCCCACGAACGCGCGCGCGGCGAGCACGGGATCGACGTCGCGAAACGCGCCGCTCTTCGCGCGCTGCTCGATGTAGTTCGCGAGAAACGCGCGCAGCGGGCGCACGCGCTTCTCCTGAAACGGCCGCGCGAGCTGGTGACCCTCGAGCGCGGAGAAGAGCATCAGGCGCAGGAACGTCGGATCGCGCTCGACCATCTCGAGAAGCGCGTGCGCGAGGCCGCCGAACACCGCGATGTCGTCGCCCGCGCGCGCAGATTCCTCGAAGCGCGAGAAGAGATCTTCGGAAGCGAGGCGCTCCTCGAGGATCGCCGTGTAGATCGCCTCCTTGCTCGGGAAGTAGCGGTAGAGCGCGGCCTCGGTGATGCCGATCTCGCGCGCGATGTCGCGCGTGGTCGCGCCGACGAAGCCGTGCGTCGAGAACACGCGCGCCGCGATGGCGAGGATGTCGGCGCGCCGCACGTCGGCGGGCATGCGGGCGGGACGCGGCGGCGCGCGCTTGCGACGGGGAGGCATGAGGCCAAGTTAGCGAGCGTTAACTAACGGCTGCATCCGGCCCGAAACGGGACTTGCGACTCCGGCCGCGGACGGTGTTCGCCGCGTTTCACGCGCGCGCACCAGAGCGAAGCAAGCGAGACCCGGCATAGACTCGGCGCTTCCACTTCGCGGGCGCTCGTGCGCGCGCACGAAGGAGCGCCCGCGATGACCGTCGCCACCGCGTCCGAAGCGCCGCGCACGCTGCAGCGCACGCTCCTGATCGCGCTCTGCTTCGCGGCGGTGTTCATCTGTTACGTCGATCGCGTGAACATCTCGCTCGCGATCGGCGCGATGGCGCAGGAGTTCGGCTGGGACAAGACGACGAGCGGCTGGGTGATGTCGTCGTTCTTCATCGGATACTTGCTCACGCAAGTGCCCGGCGGCTGGCTTGCTGGGAAGTTCGGCGGCAAGTGGGTGCTCGCGGGCGGCGTGCTGCTCTGGTCGCTGTTCACCGCGCTCACACCGCCCGCGGCGTTCGCCGGCTTCAGCGTTCTGATCGCGGCGCGCATCGTGATGGGCATGGGCGAAGGCGTGACGTTCCCCGCGATCTACGCGCTCTTCTCGCGCTGGGTGCCGGCGGCGCGGCGTTCGCGCGCGGTGGGCCTCGTGTTCAGCGCGATTCCGCTCGGCACGGTGTTCACGCAGATCTCGACGCCCATACTCGTGACGGCGCATGGGTGGCCATGGGCTTTCTATGCGTTCTCGACGCTCGGGCTCTTGTGGTGGGCGTTCTGGCATCCGCTCACCGCCTCGGGGCCCGAGCTGCACCCGCGCGTGAGCGAGGCGGAGCTGCGCGAGATGCGCGCGGAGGCGGGCGGGACGGCCGCCCCTGCGGCGCCGCCGATGGGGAAGCTGCTGAGCAGCACCGCGGTGTGGGCGATCGTGGTCGGCCACTTCTGTAACAACTGGGGCGGCTACGTGATGCTCTCGTGGTCGCCGACGTACTTCCATGAGCGGCTCGGCGTCGATCTTCACGATGTCGGCTACTACGTGATGCTGCCGTCGCTCGTGTCGTTCGTGTGCCTCAATCTCGCGGGCCAGCTCGGCGACCGCATGATCGCGAGCGGGATGACGACGCAGCGCGTGCGCAAGCTGATGCAAGGCGTCGGCTTCGGCGGCTCCGCGGTCACGCTGCTCACGCTCACCGTGGTCGAGAGCGCGCCGGTCGCGGTCGTCGTGATGTGCCTCAGCAGCGTGCTCGGCGGCGCCGCGAGCGCGGGCTTCGGCAGCAACCACCTCGACATCGCGCCGCGCCACGCCGGCGCACTCATGGGTCTCAGCAACACCGCGGGCACGATCCCCGGCGTCGTCGGCGTCGTGCTGAGCGGCTGGATCGTGGACGTGACCGGCTCGTGGTCGATGGTCTTCTACGTCGCCGCCGCGGTGAAGGTCTTCGGCCTCGTGTTCTTCCTCGCGTTCGCGAAGGGCGAGAAGATCTTCGACTAGAGAGGAACGCGCCGATGCTCTCCGCCGCCTCCGTAACGACTGCCGACCTGATGGATCCCGACGCATTCGTCTCGCGCGGCTATCCGCACGAGGCGTGGGCGGCGCTTCGGCGCGAGCAGCCCGTGAAGTGGTTCGCGTTCGAGGGCAGCGAGCGGCCGGGTTTCTGGGCGATCACGAAGCGCGCCGACATCGTGGCGATCTCGAAGGAGCCCGAGCGCTTCCTGATCGCGCCGCGCACTGCGATCTTCGCGGAGAGCGTGCCGTCGAGTGAGCGCACGATTCAGTCGCGGCATCTGCTCACGATGGATCCGCCGGACCACGCGGCGTACCGCAAGCTCGCGAGCGCGTGGTTCACGCCGCGTGCGATCGAGGCGCGCCGGCCGGGCATCGCGAAGCTCGCGAACGAGCTGCTGGATGCGCTGCCGCGCGTCGGCGAGTTCGACTTCGTCGGCGACTTCGCAGCGCCGCTCACGTTGTCCGTGCTCGCCGACATGCTCGGCGTGCCGCGCGAGGACTGGCCGCGGCTGTTCGACTGGACGAACCGGCTGATCGGCTCGACCGACCCCGAGTTCCAGGGCGGCGACGCGCGGCTCTCCGACGAGCGCGCGATCCGCGAGCTGTTCGCCTACTTCAGCGAGCTCGCCAAGGAGCGCGCGAAGCACCCGGGCACGGACCTCGCGAGCGTGCTCGTGGCCGCGCGCATCGAGGGCGCGCCGCTACCCGGGAACGACCTGCTCTCGTACTTCCAGCTGCTCGTCGCCGCGGGCAACGAGACGACGCGCAACGCGGCGAGCGGCGGCCTCGTCGCGCTGATCGAGAACCCGCGCGAGCTCGCGAAGCTGCGCGCGAACCCGCAGCTCGTGAACGCCGCGGTGGAGGAGATCGTGCGCTGGACGACCCCGGTGCTGCAGTTCTGCCGCACGCCCGTCGCCGACTTCGAGCTGCGCGGCCAGAAGATCCGCGCGGGCGAGTCGATGTGCCTGTTCTACGCGAGCGCGAATCGCGACGAGGACGTATTCGATGCGCCGCACGAGTTCCGCGTCGACCGCGACCCGAACCCGCACCTCGGCTTCGGCATTGGCGAGCACTTCTGCCTCGGCGCGAGCCTCGCGCGCCTCGAGCTGCGCGTGATCTTCGCCGAGGTGGCGCGCCGCTTCGCGCAGCTGGAGCTCGCGGCGCCGCCCGCGCGCATGCGCAGCAGCTTCATCGGCGGCGTGAAGCGCCTGCGCGTGGCCTACCGCCTGGCGGGCTGAGGCGGTCGTTTCGGCCGGGCCAAAATGACCGCCGATCAAATTGGCCCGGCCGGAATGATCGGCCGCCGCGATGCGATACGTTGCGCTCCTCTACCGAGGCGCCCATGCACAGCGCTCGACTCGCGCAGTCCCTCATCACTCTCGCGCTGCTCGCGCTCGCAGCGCCCGCGCTCGCGGCGGAGCCCGCGTTCACGCGCAGCGAGGAGCGTGCGGACTGCGCGGCGAGCGATCCGCTGCGCCGGCCGTTCTTCGGCGACACGCACGTGCACACGGGCTTCTCGCTCGACGCGAACCTCGGCGGCACGCGCAACACGCCGCGCGACGCGTATCGCTTCGCGCGCGGCGAAGAGGTCGGGCTGCAGCCGTACGATGCGAATGGGAACGCGCTGCGCCGCGCGCGCATCGACCGCCCGCTCGACTGGACCGTCGTGTCGGATCACGCCGAGACGCTCGCAGAAGTGCGCATCTGCACGGACGAGAGCGCGCCCGGCCACGACTCCGACGCCTGCTGGATCTACAACAATCCGAACGTGCGCCCGTTCGCGGCCGGGATCTTCCTGGTTCGCCTCGTACCCGGCCGCGAGCGCTTTCACGACATGTGCGGCGCGGGCGACACCCGTTGCATCGAGCAGGCGGGCGTGGTGTGGCGCGAGATTCAGGCCGCCGCGGACGAGGCCTACGACCGCAGCCCCGCGTGCAAGTTCTCGAGCTTCGTCGGCTATGAGTGGACGGGAACGATCGGCGCGGGCGGCAATCTCCACCACAACGTGGTGTTCCGGAACGACAAGGTGCCGGCGCTCCCGATCAGCTTCATCGAGACGAGCTCCCCGATGCGGCTCTGGCAGGAGCTGCAGAAGCAGTGCGTCGAAGGCAAGCCCGGCTGCGACGCGGTGACGATTCCGCACAACTCGAACCTCTCGGGCCCCGGTTACATGTTCGAGTCGGCGCGCATCACGGGCCCCGAAGGCGTGGGTACCGCGATCGATCTCGAAGAGGCGCGCTGGCGCCAGCGCTGGACGCCGCTGATCGAGATCGCGCAGCACAAGGGCGACAGCGAGTGCTTGTTAGGGGGCGACACGACCGACGAGGCGTGCGGCTTCGAGAAGCTCTCGTACAACTCCTTCTCCGGCGCGTCGCGCTTCCGCGGGCTCGACATGACCAGCGACCTCACGCCCACGCAGAAGTCGACGGTGCGCCGCGCGCTGAAGAAGGGCCTCGCCGAGCACGGCAAGCTCGGCGTGAATCCGATGAAGTACGGGATCATCGGCAGCACCGACACGCACCTCGGCACGCCCGGCATGACGGACGAAGCGTCGAGCAAAGGCCACGGCGGCGCGGGGCGCATGGGCGAAGTCGCAGGCTTTCCCGACGACCCCGAGTTCAATCCCGGCGGCCTCGCCGTGCTGTGGGCCGAGGAGAACTCGCGCGACTCGCTGTTCGCGGCGATGCAGCGGCGCGAGGCCTACGGCACGAGCGGCACGCGGCCGGTGGTGCGCTTCTTCGGCGGCTGGGGTTACGGCGCGGAGATGTGCAGCGATCCGGAGCTCGTCGTGAAGGGTTATCAGGGCGGCGTGCCGATGGGCGGCGATCTTCCCGCGAAGCCGCGGGGCGCGAAGGCGCCGACGTTCGTGGTGAGCGCGCTGCAAGACCCCGGTACGGCGCAGAAGGCAGGCACACCGCTGCAGCGCGTGCAGATCGTGAAGGGCTGGGTGGACCGCAAGGGCGAAGTGCACGAGCGCGTGATGGACGTCGCGGGCGGCGACAACGGCGCCAGCGTCGACCTAACAACCTGCCAGCCGCGCGGCGAGGGGGCGAAGCAGTTGTGCAGCGTGTGGAGCGACCCGAGCTTCGACGCGAAGCAGCGCGCGTTCTACTACGCGCGCGTGCTCGAGAACCCGACCTGCCGCTGGAGCCAGCACGTGTGCAACGCCAACGCGGTGAACTGCGCGGACCCGAAGAGCGTGCCGCCGGGCCTCGCCGCCTGCTGCGACGGCTCGCTGCAGCCGACCGTGCAGGAGCGCGCGTGGACGAGCCCGATCTGGTTCTCCCCGCGCTGAGGGCCGCGGCATCCCGGCTGGCTGCGTCGCGGCCGGCTCGACGGATGACGCGATACGCCTTCGCCGGCCGCTCCTTGCCATCCGGGCGCCGCGACCCTCAGCGCACGTGGCGCACTTTGAGTCGGTTCTGGGCGCGCCGCGGTGTGTGCGCTCGCGATACGGTGCGCCTCCTCGGAGGCCACCGCGATGCATCTCGTTCGGCTCGCGTCCCTGCTCTCTCTCGCGCTGCTCTGCCTCGCGCACGCGGCGTTCGCGGCGGACCCGCCCTTCGCGCGCACCGAAGAGCGCGCGGCGTGCTCGGCGCACGACGCGCTGCGCCGGCCGTTCTTCGGCGACACGCACGTTCACACGGCGTACTCCTTCGATGCGAACCTCGGCGGCACGCGGAACACGCCGCGCGACGCGTATCGCTTCGCGAAGGGTGAGCCGCTCGGGCTGCAGCCCTACGACGCGAGCGGGAAGGCGCTGCGTACTGCGCAGCTCTCGCGCCCGCTCGACTGGACGGTCGTTACGGACCACAGCGAGACGCTCGGCGAGGTGCGCATCTGCCGCGATCCGAGCGTGCCCGGCCACGACTCGGACGTGTGCTGGATCTACCGGAACCTGGGCGCCGGCGCGCTCGGACCGGTGGCGATGCGCGTGATGACGCAGCGCGAGCACTACCCGCAGATGTGCGGTGAGGGCGACAAGCGCTGCCTCGACGCCGCCGCGCTCGCGTGGCGCGACATCCAGAGCGCTGCGGAGGAGGCCTACGACCGCAGCCCCGCCTGCACGTTCACGAGCTTCGTCGGCTACGAGTGGACCGCGAGCTTCTCGCTCGGCGCGAACATGCACCACAACGTGATCTTCCGGAACGCGAGCGTGCCCGCGCTGCCGATCAGCTACGTGGAGACCGCCTCGCTCTACGAGCTGTTCACGCGCTTGCAGAAGGACTGCATCGAAGGCACGCCTGGCTGCGACGCGCTCACGATCCCGCACAACTCGAACATGTCGGGCCCGGGTCTGATCTTCGAATCGGCGCGAATCGCAAAGCGCGAGGAGGCGGGCGCGAGCGTGACGCGCGAAGAGGCCTCGCTGCGCCAGCGCTGGTCGCCGCTCGCCGAGATCTCGCAGCACAAGGGCGACAGCGAGTGCTTGTTAGGGGGCGACACGACGGACGAGGCCTGCGGCTACGAGAAGCTCCCGTACAACAGCTTCTCCGGCGTGACGCGCTTCGCGGCGCTGAATCCGCCGAGCGACCAGACGCCGAGCCGGAGCGGGATGGTGCGCGAGGCGCTAAAGAAAGGCGTCGCGCTGCAGCGCGAGCTCGGCGTGAACCCGCTGAAGTACGGGATCGTCGCGAGCACCGACACGCATCTCGGCACGCCCGGACTCACCGAGGAGGATCAGCCGCGCGGCCATGGCGGCGCGGGCGTGATGGGCGCGACGACCGGGTTGCCCGACGACATCGAGTACCACCCCGGCGGCCTCGCCGTGCTGTGGGCCGAGGAGAACTCGCGCGACGCGCTGTTCGCGGCGATGCAGCGGCGCGAGGCGTACGGCACGAGCGGCACGCGGCCGGTCGTGCGCTTCTTCGGCGGCTGGGGCTACCGCGCGGAGATGTGCAGCGACCCCGAGCTCGTCGCGAAGGGTTATCAGGGCGGCGTGCCGATGGGCGGCGATCTCCCTGCGAAGCCGCGCGCAGCGAAGTCGCCGACTTTCGTGGTGAGCGCGCTGCAAGACCCGGGCGTCCCTAACAAGCCGGGCACGCCGCTGCAGCGCGTGCAGATCGTGAAGGGCTGGGTCGACGCGAAGGGCGCCGTCCACGAGCGCGTGGTCGACGTCGCGGGCGGCGACAACGGCGCGAGCGTCGACCTCGATACCTGCGAGCCGCGCGGCGAGGGCGCGAAGCAGCTGTGCAGCGTGTGGCGCGACCCCGACTTCGACGCGAGGCAGGGCGCGTTCTACTACGCGCGCGTGCTCGAGAACCCGACCTGCCGCTGGAGCCACCGCATCTGCCGCGACGCGAAGCTCGACTGCAGCGCGCCGCACCTCGTTCCCGCCAACCTCGTTGGCTGCTGCAGCGACTTGGCGAAGCCGACCGTGCAGGAGCGCGCGTGGACGAGCCCGATCTGGTACGAGCCGCGCTGAGCTTCGCGGCAACCCCGCTGGCTGCGTCGCGGCCGGCTCTTCCCTCGCGCGTAATTGCCGCCCTTCCCTCCCGCGTCATCCTCCTCTCGCGCGCGGGAGCCCCACATGAGCGACGCCGGCCTTTCTCCGTTCGGGCGAGTCTTGCGGCGCTGGCGCGGCGCGCGCGGAATGAGCCAACTCGCGCTCGCAACGGAGGCCGCGACTTCGACGCGGCACCTCTCGTTCCTCGAGACGGGGCGCGCGCAGCCGAGCCGCGAGATGGTGCTGCGCCTCGCGAACGCGCTCGACGTGCCGCTGCGCGAGCGCAACGCGCTGCTCGCCGCCGCGGGCTTCGCGGCGCTCTATCGCGAGAGCGCGCTCGACGCGCCGGCGATGAGCGCGCTCTCGCGCATGATCGACTTCACGCTCGCGCGCTTCGAGCCGTTCCCCGCGTTCCTCGTGGACCGCTGCTTTCGAATGCTGCGCGCCAACGCGGCGGCGGCGAAGACGCTCGCGGGCTTCGCGAGCGCGGCCCCCGTCTGGCGCGAGCAGCCGCCCAACATCTTGAAGCTCACGCTGCACCCGGACGCGCTCGCGCCGCACATCGTGAACTTTCACGAAGTCGCGGCCGCGATGCTGACGCGCCTCGAGCGCGCCGTGACTTCTTCCGGCGGCGATCCCGAGCTCGCCGCACTCGAGCGCGAGCTGCGCGCGCTGCCCGGCATGCCCGACGCGAGCGGCTTCCCCGCAGCGATCGAGCCAGTGATGCCGCTGCATCTGAAACGCGGCGAGCTCGAGGTGCGCCTGTTCACGATGCTCTCGCAGGTCGGCGGCGCGCAGGACGTGACCGCCTCCGAGCTGCACATCGAGACGCTGATGCCAGCCGACGCAGCGAGTGAAGCCGTGCTGCGAGCACTCGCGGAGAGCTAAG